>JAZUFC010000084.1:0-26520 GCA_045640465.1 Lachnospiraceae bacterium
CCGGAAACAAGACAGAGGACAGACCGGAATAAAGGAGGTATCTGATGGCAGTACTGGTGACAGGCGGAGCAGGGTATATCGGTTCGCATACCGTGCTGGAGGTTCTGAACGCGGGCTATGAAGCCGTTGTGGTCGACAACCTGAGCAATTCCAGCCGTGAGTCCTTAAACCGTGTGGAAAAGATCACCGGAAAAAAAGTCACATTCTATCATGCCGATATCCGTGACCGGGAAGCACTGGACAGGATCTTCGAGGCGGAACAGATCGATTCCTGCATTCATTTTGCCGGTCTGAAAGCAGTCGGCGAGAGTGTGGCAAAGCCCTGGGAATACTATGAAAACAATATTTCGGGAACACTGGTGCTTCTGGATGTGATGCGTCAGCATCATGTAAAAAACATCATTTTCTCATCTTCGGCGACTGTGTACGGCGATCCCGATCAGGTCCCCGTCACGGAAGAGAGTGAAAAGAAGAGCTGCACCAATCCCTACGGCTGGACCAAATCCATGCTGGAGCAGATCCTGACGGATATCCAGAAAGCGGATCCCGAATGGAACGTGGTGCTTCTCAGGTATTTCAACCCCATCGGTGCACATCCCTCCGGACTGATCGGAGAGGACCCTGCGGGCATACCCAATAATCTGATGCCTTATGTGACACAGGTGGCGGTCGGCAGAAGAGAATACCTCAATGTCTACGGAAACGATTATGATACGCCGGACGGCACAGGCGTACGTGATTATATTCATGTGGTCGATTTGGCGGAAGGTCATGTGGCGGCGCTGAAGAAGCTTTCGGAAAACTGCGGCCTTCGTCTCTATAATCTCGGGACCGGTCACGGCTGCAGCGTGCTCGACGTGGTGCACGCATTTGAAGAAGCGACAGGTGTGACGATCCCCTACCGTTTTGCTCCGCGCAGACCCGGCGATATTGCGGCAAACTATTCGGATGCATCAAAGGCATTCCGCGAAATGGGATGGAAAACGAAGCGCGGTATCCGTGAAATGTGTGAAGACAGCTGGAGATGGCAGAAGATGAATCCCAACGGCTACGCAGATTAAAAAAGCTTGATTTTCCTTATATTTTATGTTAAAGTGATGTTTGGATTCTCAGGCGGAGAAGTCCGGAAAAACAGTTGAAAGGTTGATAGAATCATGAGTCAGGAAAAAGTTGATAAATATAAAGAGGCGAAAAAGACCCGTAAAGAGGATCTGGCAAAACAGAAAAAGAAGAATGCAGTCAACCGTCTTTTAGGATGGATCATCGGCTGTGTGGTAGTTGCGGGTCTGATCCTGATCCTTGTGATCTCCATCGTGAATCAGAATAAAGCAAAGAGAGAAGCCATGGAACAGGCTTTCTCGGCAGATAATTTTGTACTGGATGATCTGACCGGCGGCGATCAGACGGAAGAAGAAGCTGAAGAAGATACCGAAGCTGAAGATGCAGCGGAGGAATAAATCCAGATCATAGAAGAACAAGCGGGCCGGATCAGAGATCCGGCCCGCTGTTCAGTTGCGGCAGAATCGGGCAGAGCGAAATTCCGCCTGCTTGATCTGGAAAAAGAGGAGCCCCCGGGCCTCTTTCGAGAACTCGGGGGAATTATGAAAAACATTTATACAAAATCAACAAAAAGTTTCTAAAAGTTCATTTCTTTTTATGAATTTAGCATAATGCACAATTATGAACAAATTATGAACAACATAAGAAGAATGTGTAAATAATGACGGAGCTGTTATGACTGAAGAAGAGAATCTGCTGAGACATCTTTCCGATCTTTCCGCACAGGCGGACAGAAAGAACATCTATACTTATTCCGGTTTTTTAAGCCTTCCTGAGATCGATCTTCTGAAACGGGCCGGTCTTTCGACCCCGTACAGTCTTTTCGGCGGAACGGAAAGTGCGGAGCGTCAGATCGCTGTTTTCGGTTCGGAAGAAGCTTTCGGCTATGAAGCAGAGCCGCCGGTGTCCGTTCTGGAGATCGCGCCTGTCAGCGAAAAGTTCGGCGAGGAACTGTCTCACCGGGATTATCTGGGAGCGATCCTGAATCTCGGAATCGACCGCAGTCTGACCGGGGATATCGTGATACGGGAAAAGAAGGCATGGCTGTTCTGCCTGGATTCCATTGCCGGCTATATTGCGGAAAATCTTCTGCATATCAGACATACCGAGGTCACAGTAAAAGATCTCGGCTCCGCAAAAGCTCTTTCCGATCTGCCGGAGTTAAAGCCTGTCCTTCAGAAGCTGCAGCTCAATGTGGCCTCGGAAAGACTGGATGCTGTGACGGCCGCATTTCTGGGACAGTCGCGGAACCATACACTGAGCTGTTTTTCACAGAAGCTTGTTTATGTCAATTCCCGTCTGATGACAGATGTCAGTTACAGGCTGAAGGAAAATGATGTACTGAACGTGCGCGGATTCGGTAAGGCGATCTATACAGGAATCAGCGGCGAAAGCAAAAAGGGCAGGCTCTATGTGACGCTGATGAAGTATGTTTGACGCAGAAAGATCTGAAAAAGGGTATTTGTGTAAAACAGATACAGAAATTGACCTTTTTCGTTTTGTGATGCAAACAGTACGGATACTGCAGTGATCCCATACAGGAAGTGTGTGTTTTTTTTCGGAGCGGAGACACACGGCAGAAAATCTGTTCCGATCGAATTGAAAAGCCGTTTTTTGCATGGTACCCTTGGCGCATACCTCAAGGGTACCTTTTTCTTTGCCGCCGCAGCGGCAGCCCGGATCGAACCTGACCCGGGAGAGGGAAAAACAAAAACAAAAGCGAAAGGAGGCTGCCGATGAACAGGAGCAGCGGACAGACTGCCAAACGGTATTACATCACAGACCTTATTACCAGGAACGGATCTGTTTCCATGAGTTACCGGGAGAAAATGGAACTGGCAAAACAGCTTTTTCAGAAAGGCGGACACCCTGAAGACGGGTCGGTCATCTTCGTCAATGGGAGAAGAAGCGGATCTCTTGAGATCCGCTATGTCGAAGAAGAGATCTGTTATATGGCGGATTTCCGTGTGAATGAAAAAGAGGAAATAGAGGAAGTGTCCTATGTTCCGGTCACCGTGTCAAAGAAAAGGAAAAAAATACTATTATGAAAGGAGTTTTTTACCGGACAGCACTGCGATATCAAATTCAGGGGCTGAATGTCTTTTGCCCCCGAACCTCATCTGTATCTGAATCATTGAATGTTTCAGGCACTGCCTGAAGATCGTCTTCGCCATTCGGCGGAATCTACACACAACAAAGAAACGGTGCGGACGTCCGCACCGTTTCAGTAAAAAAACTGTATTAAATCTGTGAAATAACAGAAAAGAGCAGAGGGCTCAGATCATTGCGGCACGAAGAAAGAACTTTCTGGCGTCCTCATCGGAATTTACGGTCTCGATCATGCCTCCGAGTCCCTGAAGCTTTCCGACAAAATCTTCATAGCCTCTTAATATGTACTGGACATCATCTACAACAGAATTGCCCTTTGCGGCAAGTGCTGCAGTGACAAGCGCCGCACCGGCACGAAGGTCCGGAGCTACAAGCTGCGCGCCCTTCAGTTCATGAACACCGGAAATGATGGCGACATTTCCTTCCACGCTGATGTCCGTGCCCATACGGTTCAGTTCATCGACATACTTGAAGCGGTTTTCGAAGATGGTCTCCGTTACCGTGCTGATACCGCCCGCAAGCGAAAGCACAACGGCCATCTGCGGCGGCATATCTGTGGGGAATCCCGGATAGGGAAGCGTTTTGACCTTGGCGCATTTCAGCGGACGGCTGCAGTAAACACGGACTGCGTCATCATACTCTTCCACACGGCAGCCGATCTCACGAAGCTTTGAGGTGATGCACTCCAGATGTTTCGGAATGACATTTCTGACAGTGACATCGCCGCCTGTGGCAGCGGCAGCTGCAAGAAATGTACCGGCTTCGATCTGATCCGGGATCACGGTATAATCGGTTCCGTGCAGGGAGGAAACACCGTCGATACGGATGATATCCGTGCCTGCGCCGCGGATCCTGGCACCCATGGAGTTCAGGAAGTTGGCGACATCAACGACATGCGGTTCTTTGGCTACATTTTCAAGTGTTGTGCGGCCTTCAGCAAATACAGCGGCCAGCATGACATTGATGGTAGCGCCTACAGTTACCGTATCAAAGAAAATGTGTGCGCCCTTCAGCTGCGGTGCATTGACACAGACCATGCTGTTTTTGATGCCTGTATCGGCACCGAGTGCTTCAAAGCCTTTCAGATGCTGGTCAATGGGTCGGCTTCCGATGGTGCATCCGCCGGGAAGCGCCACTTCCGCCGTATGATATTTACCTAAGAAAGCACCCAGCATATAGTAGCCTGCGCGCATTTTTCTGATATATGAATTATCGACGACCCTGCTGGTGATGGTGGAACCGTTGACAAGTACATCGTGCCTGTCGATCCGCTTTACCACCGCTCCGGTATCTGCAATTGCATCCAGCAGAATATTTACGTCAGAAACATCGGGAAGATTGCGGATGATGACATCCTCGTCTGCCATGGCTGCTGCTGCAAGAATACCCAGCGCCGCATTTTTGGCGCCGCTGATGGCTACTTCACCGGTTAACGGTTTTCCGCCTTTTACGACGAACTGTTCCATCGGATTCTCCTGTCCTTTAATTTATAAAGACCCAATTTAAAACTTACAGAAGTATAGCATATTGTATGAGATTTGTAAAGAAAATAGTCCGATTTTATTACATAATTATGAACTGTAAATTAAGAAAAACCGGACTGCAGCAAAAAACTGACAGTCCGGCAGATGATCGGAAGCACAGATCAGGCAAAACTCTTCGGAAACAGGAACTTCAGAAGTGCATCTTCACTCTTCTTCAGAAGCCATGCAAAGAACCAGGCGGCAGTGAAGGTAAGGAAGAACAGAATGAGCGTATCCTTATTGCCGATACTTGCGAAATGGCTGAAGATCCGGGAGATCACGACATGGTGCACGAGAAAGAATTCGTATGAGTAATTCCGTACCGTGACAAGACGGTTCTTCCACGTGTCCGAAGCTTTCTGGAAAAAGGGCTCCAGAAGCATCAGGAAGAGGAACAGGGCAGCAGCAAGGATCTCAAATTCAAAGCAGAGAGAGCGCATATATATTTCTTTGCTCAGCCGGTACGGTTTCAGGATGAGGATCAGGACAGCAGTCAGAACAGCGGCAAAAAAAACAGGCCATGTGTTCTTCCAGCGGAAGCGGTCCTTTGCCGTGAAAATAAAGCAGCCGATGAAAAACGGATACCATTTGGTCTCCCAGAATATATAGATCGCACTCTGCTCCGGATCAAAGGGAAACAGGAAAAGGAGCAGCAGATAAAGTGCCGTGAAGCCAAAGAAGGAAATGCGGGGGCATTTTTTCAGGCATATACGGAAAAGCGGAAACAGCAGATAGAAAAACAGAAGGATCCCGAGGAACCATTCGCCTGTATATGCACGGAACAGGGTCGGTACGCCATGAACAGCGTGATAACCGTCTGCGGCAAGGAGAGTGGAAAAGATCATGTAGCGGGGGCTGTCCGAGATCAGTGTACCGATATTTCCGGAATTCCAGAAATCGATCAGAAATGCAGCCAGCCAGGCAATATAGTACGGTATGAGTACACGGAAAAAACGGCCTTTGTAATATTTCCCCGGGCGGAACGCACGCTCTGTTGAGAGCATAGCCCCGAAACCGGAGATGATCAGAAAAAGAGAGACTGCGACTCCGGAAAGACCCAGATTGGTTCCGAGATAGAAGTCGACTTTTTCAAGAAATGCAGGCGCGTGATGAATGGTGAGCACCTGTTTCAGAAAGTGCATGGAAAACACGGCGACAAAACCGTAGATCCTTGCTATATCCAGAAACATCAGATTCTTCCTGCGGGGCGCGGCAGAAGCCGCAGCAGTTGTTTCCATAGATCAGACCATCCTTTTTTAAGATCAGCCCGCAAAAACACGGAAATGCTGTCAGCCTTCATTATAAAAAAGCCCTGTAAAAAAGTCAAAGAAAATCGCTTCGGGGACAGGAAAAACAGGCACATACGGTTTCAAAAGGGAAATTAAGTGAAACAGGTGAAAAAACAGGCGCCCGCAAACAAAAAAACAGTTGATTTGCCGATATACAACACGGGAAAAAAGTGGTATATTATGATAAAAGTATCAAAAGGTATTGTCACGCCAAGTTCCGTGCTTCGCACTCTCACTTGGTGCCTACATTCCGCATTTACGTGGAGATAAATCTTCACTTCATGCTCCATGCAGGGCGATCAAAGAGCCTTTTCCTCCGCTTGCACGCAAGCGTGCGTGCAGGAAACGGCTTTTGACCTTGACATTCATATTATTCCCTATAGATTAATACTGCACGGCAGCAATACTGATAAGGAGGCAGACATGGCGGATAATAAACGTCCCGATGAAATGGTTAGAATTAATACCCCTGAACTGGCAAAGGCTTTTATCGATGAGCAGGTAAAAGCGATTCAGGAGCAGGTTGGTGATGGCAGAGTACTGCTGGCGTTATCCGGCGGCGTAGATTCCTCTGTATGTGCGGCTCTGATCGCAAAAGCGATCGGCAAGCAGCTGGTATGTGTACATGTAAACCACGGTCTTCTGCGCAAAGGCGAACCCGAGCAGGTCTGCAGACTTTTCGGTGAAGAGTTTGACGTGGATTTTGTTTATGTCGATGCTGTGGACCGTTTCCTGGATGCATTAAAGGATGTCAGCGATCCCGAACAGAAGAGAAAGATCATCGGCAACCTGTTTATCGATGTTTTTGCAGAAGAAGCAAGAAAGCTTGAAAACGTGAAGTTCCTCGGTCAGGGAACCATTTATCCCGACATTCTGGAATCTCAGGGCGGCGTCAAGGCTCATCACAATGTCGGCGGTCTTCCCGAGGATATGAAGAGCTTCGAGCTGGTTGAGCCCGTTAAGTTCCTTTACAAAGATGAGGTCCGCTGTGTCGGTCATGAGCTCGGTCTTCCCGACACCATGGTCTACCGTCAGCCGTTCCCCGGCCCGGGTCTCGGCGTCCGCTGTGTCGGTGCGATCACCCGTGACCGTCTGGAAGCAGTCCGCGAGTCCGATGCGATCCTTCGTGAGGAATTTGAAAACGCAGGTCTGGCAGGCAAGGTCTGGCAGTATTTCACCGTTGTTCCGCCCTTCACCTCAACCGGTATCAAGAACGGCAAGCGTACCGATGACTGGATGGTCATCATCCGTGCCGTCAATTCCGTGGATGCAACTTCCGCAACGGTTGAAGAGATCCCGTACGAGCTTCTGTTCAAGATCCGCGACCGTATCTTCAAGGAAGTGGCAGGCGTCAACCGTGTACTGTATGATCTGAGCACGAAAGAGCCGGCAACGATCGAATTTGAATAAAGTCGATATTTTGATCCACTCTCCGTTATCCTCTCCGCACCCCTTTTGAGACACTTCTGTTTATCCTGTGAGAAAGACGGAAGAGCCGAGAAAAAGAGCTGAAAAGCGCAGAAGAGAAACGGAGAAAAGACAGGAAAAATTGAACATTATATAGCACAAAGACCTTGCAGGTCAGCGGACAATAGCACCGCCGACCGCAAGGTCTTTTTTGTGTCACATCAAAAATAAGGGGTTGTCGCACTAACTTGCGGCAGCTCTCTTGACATACTGACTATGTCATTGCGTTACTTTGTTGCATCCCCGCCGCCTGAAGACAGAGTCCAGTGACGGTAAGCGCCGGCTGCATCGTTGCTTTCTCTTGCACGCTTTGCGGCTGCCGTATAAAGACCGTATTCGTGAGCCACCAGACAATCCGTGTAACTCTGATCGGTGTGACTGTTTCTCGGAAGCGGAACATCCTGCTCGCCTGCCAGGATATCCTGAACCTTCTTAATGTCCACGGTATGGGTGGATGAACCATCTGCCGCTGCGATCGCTGCGGCTACGCCGGCTGCCTGTCCGGTACCGACACACTGGGGGATCAGGTTTACGTTGTCGATGGCAATACGGTCTGCAGAAATATGACGGCCCGGTGCCAGAAGATTTTCCACCTTCTGCGGCAGGATCGCCCGGTAGGGGATCTCAATGGGTGCATTGTCGTTCAGGGTATCTACGGTGCAGTGCCATGCGATACAGTCGTCGTGCTCCTTGGGGAAAGCCCAGTCGTTGGAGGAGATGACATATTCGCCGACGATGCGGTGAGAACCTCTGGTGCCCAGCTGCGGCGCAATGTCATACAGGAATGCATTCTTAAAGATCTCGGGACACATTCTGCGGTAGGTCTCGACGACCTCTCTCAGTTTCAGACGGGTACCCATCTCTGTGGCGGTCTGGTCCGCGATCTTAGAGCAGTCGCGTTTGGGCTGCCAGTTGTTGACCCAGGTCACGTCATCGGTGGGACCGGTGATCATGCCGCTTCTGAAGCCATGGATCTTTGCGATCTCTTCGCTGATGGCACGGGCTTCATCGCGGTGCATGGAAGCCCAGATATTGTATGCGTTTTTGCTGAAGCCACCGATACGGTAGACGAGAGCCGTGGAGGAGCAGCGGCAGTCGTCATCGATCGCAGAGGAAGTGGGCGCGCCGGAGAGTCGGCAGAGATCCGCATCGCCGGTAGCGTCGATGACTACCTTGGCGAGAATGGCCTGACGGCCTTCCTTGGACTCGAACAGGACGCCTTTGCAGACATTTCCTTCCATAATGGGCTTCACGCCCCAGCTGTGGTAAAGGACACGGATGGAATCCTTCAGTTCGTCCAGCATGATATCCATTTCGATCTTCAGCTGGTTGGGCTCCAGCATGAAGCCGTGCTCCACGCGGGTCGGGGGGATATGGGTGGCTCCGCCGACATCTGCCCATTTGCGGACCACTTCGGGATCGGTGATGCCGGCAAGTTCAGGCGCCGGACCGCACACCGCACCGGGTACTTTGGAAAGACGGGTGAACCATTCTTCCTGAATACCGCGCACATAGGTCTTTTCGTGGAAGGAAAGACTGGGGATCAGAAGCACGTAACCGCCTGTTACGTCGCCTCCGCAGTATCCGTAGCGCTCCATCAGGATCACGTTTTTGTTTCCTGCCCGGGCTGCCGCGACTGCTGCCGAATGACCTGCAGCACCGCCGCCGACTACGAGCACATCACATTCATCATAGATCGGAACCAGTGTTTCCGGCTCCAGATAGGTCCTGGCGTTCATAGAATTCCTCCTAAAGTATGGTTTGATGCCGCACCGCTTCGTGCACACACTCCTGCGGTGCTGAACACTCGAAACTCCCGCATTTTTCGGCGAAAAATGCTTCGTTTCCCGTGTCCGGCGGGTCAATAAGACTTTTCTGCCTTTGCATGAGCAAGCTCCCGCGGGCACTCAGCCTTTTGATCCCGGTATCTAAAGTATATAAGATTCCTGCAGACAATACAAGAATGAATTCTTCTGCCGGACGGACAGAATGGACTTCACATGCCGGAAATGCATGATATAATAAGCGTGAGCATGCACAAAGCGGCTCAGAACCGTTGTGATCATACAGCAGATACGAAGGAAGGAGACTTTCATGAGCGAATTCAGAAAAGTGCTTACCAAAGCCGGCGAAGTCCTGAATTACGGGACTGAGTTTGAAGAGAACCCGTATTTAAGGACCGGAGTGCCTGAAAGAATGGGAACCGTCGAGCGTTTTGATTACTCCACATCCGTTTACGAAAACGGCAGGACCTACAACAAGACCGCGTATGTTTATCTGCCTTACTGCTACGATAAAGAAGATAAGAACAGAAAATACAATGTCCTTTACTTCCAGCACGGCAACACCTGCGAACCGGCCATGTTCGCCATCGGCGGCAACAAATACATGTTTGACATGCTGTTTGATTCCGGCGAGCTCGATCCCTGCATTATCGTTTTTGTTACATATTACATGGATCCCATGCGCGACGCGGATATCCGTACGCAGACCGGCGGCGCCGAAGCAGGCGACGGCTGGACTCCGGGAATTCCAGGCAATTATTATAAGGAGATCGTTCAGGACATCGTTCCCGGCATAGAGTCCAGATATCATACATATCTGGAAGAGGCGACGGATGCCGGCGTGAAGGCTTCCAGAGATCACCGCGCGTTTTCCGGTTACTCCAGAGGCGGTGCATGGACCTGGAGAATGTTCCATTATACATTTGAATACTTCAGATATTTCTGTCCCACCAGCGGCGGCATTTCCTGCGACAAGCCTCTGCCGATGCCTCCGGGAAGCGGTCCTTTCCCGACCTGCACAGATGAAGAGATCCTGGACTATGTTACGGCTCCCATCAAAGAGAATCCCGGCCTGCCCTTCTTTATCTATGCGGCAAGCGGCGGAAAGCGGGACGGTGCCGGCATGCGTGTGCAGATGAAGCTTCTGACGGATCAGCCCTGCTTCTCATACGGCAGTGATCCTTCGAAGAACAATATCTGCTATGCACTGTCTGATTACTATCATACCGATTACCTGATCCCCTACTATTTCTGGAACTATCTGAAGGTCCTGTTCAAGGCCTGAGGCTTCAGTTACATTTTTATAATTTCCTGTTACGTTTTGATTAGTGTTTTTCAGGGCAGTCAGGATAATATAGTAATATATTACAGTCCCGTATTCTGCGATAAACGGAAATACGGCTGCAATAAAGAAATATGAGAAGGAGAAAACAAATGAAAAAGTTACTTGCTATTCTGTTAGCAGCAGTACTTGCAATCGGTGTTTTCGCAGCTTGCGATGGCAGCATCACAGTTACCAACAACGGTTCCAAGGCTGAAAACGAAGCAAAGAGCGACGAAGGCGCAGATCTTCCTACCATTAAGCAGGTTCATCTCTGCATGTCAGTTCCGAGAGACCTTGCTCTTGTAGAAGAAGAGATCTCCAAGATCACGAGAGAAAAGATCGGCTGCAACGTCGAGCTCATCCCCGTAGAAATGGGTACCATGGTAGATAAGATGAATCTGCTGCTGTCCGGCGGCGAAGATTCCGTAGACGTATACCCGATCGTTATGTGGTCTACCCTGACAAACGTTGTTAAGAACGGTCAGGCTCTCTGCCTTGATGATTACATCGAAAAAGACGGCGCAGCAATCAAGGATACGCTTCTGTATCAGTATCTTGACGGCGGCAAGGTCAACGGCAAGCAGTATGCAGTACCGCTTTACCTCGGTTTCGCAACCTCTCCCGTATTTGATATGGCAAAGAGCGTTGCTGATCAGATCGGTGTTGCTGACGGCGATGAAATGGACCTCGACGGTCTGACAGAAGTATTCCGCAAGATCCGTGAGATCGATCCGGAAACTCCCATCATTGCAACCACCAATTCCTATAACTATCAGACCTCCAAGGTTTCTTTCGAAGCAGTTACTCTTGACGGCGCAGGCTACGCAAGCATTCTTGATTACGGCGCATCTACCGAAGTTGTTAACTACTACGAATCTCCTGTTTTCGAGAAGCTGATGGAAACCTTCGACGTATGGGCTCATGAGCTTAACGCTTACATGCCTGATGCACTTTCCAATGCAGAAGCAAAGGCTGACCTTTATACTGCTGAAAAGGCTATCGGTATGTTCAACCAGAACCTGAACGGTCCTATCGATGCAGCTGTCTACACCAACCAGGGCAGAGAGACCATCGGTATCACCCTTCCTTCAGGCGCACTTGAGAATCCCCAGAACATGTTTGCAGTCAGCAGCACGACCAAGTACCCCGAGCTGTCCATGGCTTACATCGCTTTAATGGCTTCCAATGCTGACGTTGAAAACCTTCTGATCAACGGTATCCTCGGAACAAACTACATCCTTGACGAGAACAACTGTGTAGCTTTCCCCGAAGGCGTAGACAGAAGCAACAACGGCTGGCAGGGACTTTCCTGGGCTAACATGAACTTCACTCTGGTATATCCGACAGAAGTCGGCTACTGGGATAACTTCGTAGAAGCAAACGCAAATGCAAAGCCGTCAGAATCCTTCGGTTTCATTTTTGACCCCGAAAAGGTTATTGACGAGATCTCTGCATGCAACAACGTTTGCGCTAAGTATCTGTCACCCATCTATGTCGGTGCATGTGATGATTATCCGGGTACCGTAGCACAGTTCCAGGATGAACTGAGAACTGCAGGCGTTGACAAGATCGTTGAAGAGACCACTGCACAGTTCAATGAATGGCTTGCACTGAAGTAAGACTCAGTATTTTTTCAGGCACGAAGCGGAGACCTGTCTCCGCTTCGTGCATCAGAAGCATTTTCAACACAGCATCCTATTATGTAAAGTTGGGGAACAATGAATAAGGCAACATTCAAAAAAAGGCTGAAAGAAAGCGTTCCGTTTTATATAATGGCTCTTCCTGCCGTGATCTACATCTTCATCAACAATTACATGCCGATGTTCGGTCTGGTGATTGCATTCAAGAAGATCGACTACAGTCTCGGTATTCTGAAGAGCCCGTGGAACGGTATCAGCAACTTTACGTATTTATTCAAGACCAAAGACGCGTGGATCATTACCCGCAATACGCTCGCGTATAATCTGGTTTTCCTTTTCCTGGGACTGGTGGTGGCCGTTACAGTCGCTATTATTCTCAGTGAGATCATGAGCAAAAAGATGCAGCAGCTTTATCAGACCTGTATTCTGATTCCGTACCTTCTTTCGATCGTTATGGTGAGCTACATTGTTTTTGCATTTCTCGGAACGGAATCCGGTATTCTGAATAATCTCAGAAAGTCACTGGGTCTTGATCCTATTTCCTGGTATTCCAAACCGAAATACTGGCCTTTTATTCTGACATTCGTTCAGATCTGGAAAGGTTTTGGATATAGTTCCATCGTCTACTTCGCAACGATCATGGGTATTGATAAATCCCTTTATGAAGCTGCGGCAGTTGACGGCGCAACCGGTTTTAAGCAGGTGATCCACATTACGCTTCCCTGCCTGAAGCCCACGATCATCACGCTGACCCTTCTGGGCATCGGCGGCATGTTCCATTCGGACTTCGGCCTGTTCTATCAGGTCCCGATGAACAGCGGACTGTTATATGATGTGACAAGCACGATCGATACTTATGTTTACAGAGGACTTCTGGAGACTTATGACCCCGGCAGATCTTCCGCGGCAGGTTTCCTGCAGTCGATCCTCGGTTTCATCATGGTTCTTTCCGCAAATGCACTGACCAGAAAACTCGAGCGGGATTCCGCATTGTTCTAAGGGGGGTGGCTTATGGTTATAAACAGTAAATTTGTACAGGTTCTTTTCAATCTGATCATGATCATCCTGTGCCTGTTATGTATCGTACCGCTTCTCATCCTGATCATGTCCTCCATTACAGAGGAGAGATCACTGATCGAATACGGCTACAGTCTGTTCCCGCATAAGTTCAGTTTATCTGCATATCAGTATATTTTTAAGTCCGGCAATACGATCCTCCGTTCTTACGGAGTGACGATCCTCGTTACCCTGATCGGTACGACAACAAACCTCGTTATGACGATCCTGTTTGCTTATGCATTATCCAGAAAACAGATGCTCGGCAGAAATATTCTTGCGTTCTATCTGTTCTTCACGATGATCTTCAACGGCGGTCTTGTTCCGACGTATCTGATGTGGACACAGACGTTCCATATCAGAGATACGATCTGGGCGCTGATCGTTCCCGGTCTTCTTTTAGGCTCCTTCAACGTCATCATGTGCAGAACGTACATCACAACAAACGTTCCCGAAGAGATCATTGAAGCTGCCAAGATCGACGGAGCCAGCCAGTTCCGTATTCTGCCGATGATCGTGGTGCCGCTTTCCAAGCCCATCATCGCAACCATCGGTCTGATGTCCGGTCTGGGTTACTGGAACAACTGGACGAACGGTCTTTATTATCTTGTCAGAAGAAGCGACCTGTATCCGATCCAGAGCGTACTGAATGTTATGATCAAGAATGCAGACTTCCTGAAGTCGGAGGCTTCACGTATGGGTGTCGTTGTCGAAATGGATACGGTCCCGAGTACCGGTATCCGTATGGCGATCGCCTGCGTGGCACTGCTTCCCGTCATGCTGGTCTATCCCTTCATTCAGAAGGCATTTGTCCGCGGTATCGTTATCGGCGGTATCAAGGGCTGATACAAAAAAAGAAGCGTCGGGACTCACAAAGTCCCGGCGCTTCTTTTTGTGTATGCTTTTTCTGTTTGATGCCCGGTCAGCAGATTCCGAAACGTTCGGTGTTGTATCTGTTGACAGCACGGAGAACGGAGTCGGAAACGCCTCTGTTGCAGGTGCCGCCGAGGATGCAGGGAATAAAGTATTTCATTCCGTTTTTCTCGCAGACCTTTTTGACCTGGTTGTAGGAGATCTCATCGCTCCAGCCGGCAATATCAACGACAGTATTATCGACTTCTCCCATGAAGGTGATCTTTTCGCCGTATTTGTCGATCAGATCCTTGATATTGTTCGTGCTTGCGGGACCCTGCCATACATCGATACCCATTTCGATCATGGCCGGTACCAGGTTTGCAGCGTATGAATCACTGTGGTGGATAATGAGTTCAACACCATGGGACTTGTAGTAGCCGTAGATCTTTTTGAACGCCGGTACGATGAATTCCCCGAACATGGCAGGAGAGAGGAAGGAGTTTGTGAGGCTGCCCCAGTCGTCATGGTGAAGGATCGCATCGGGTTTGACATATTTGCAGATCTGTTCTGCATATTTCAGCTCGAATTCGGTGATATAGTCGATGAGCTCGTGCATTTCATCCGGATACTCGCAGAAGGCGGTCAGTGCGCCGACCATGCTCATCAGGTAATGGCACTGTTCAAATACGCCGGGAGCGACCATCATTGTCACGAAATATTCGTTCCGGTCGATCGCAGCGGCATCAGCAGCGGCTTCCGCCCAGTCTTCTTCGGTGAAGTTGAGTTCGGGGGCTTTGACATAATCGCGCCAGTGCTCGATATCCTTGAGGACGATATGTTCATCATCATGGATGGGGAAAGGACCGGGAGCGCCTGCGGGAAACTGAATGGTCACGCCCCAACCGTTTTTGATCGGCTCGCCGCCCGGGAGAGGTCTCGGAAAAGCCTTGGAATAAGGACTGCGGCGGACGGTTGCAAGTGCCTCGTGTCCGTTGACAAAGCGGTCGGGATTACCGCCGCGGATCGTTTCCAGCATGTTCTGTCTCTTTGTAAGCATAGTCATTCTCCTGTAAAAAATATGCGTGTTATGGTATGAGTGTCAATAGGTATTTTGTTCCTCAGAACAGGAATACCCGTTTGACATTCGGCGGGTTATTCTGCTATGAAATATTTTTTCAGGAGTTTATTCCTGAAATCGCGGTCGGAAAGAACTTTTTCTACGTCATCTTCCCGGTTTTCAGCTATTAACAGTTTGATAAGGTCAGCCAGGCAGTCGCTGCCTTCGACACGTCCTTCGACACGTCCTTCGTTGCGCCCTTCGATAAGTCCTTCAGCACGCCCTTCGATAAGTCCTTCAGTACGCCCTTCGATAAGTCCTTCGGCACGCCCTTCGATAAGTCCTTCGTTGCGTCCTTTGGTGCGGGCCAGTTCTGTTTGCTCGTCAAGATACATGGTTAAGGTCATAAAATCGTGCCTCCATTTCTCGCTGCTTCGTGCTGCTTTTACAGCGTTATCAATGATTCGTACGAGATCGTTCTTCGCAGAAACAGCGTGTCCGGGTTCGTTGAAATATTGCATCAGATCTAAAAAGTCATCTGATATACTGCCGATTGCCCCCTTTGTGTTGATGATTACTTTTTTAGTTCCGTCATCCATTACGATGGACGGATCTTCGATACACCGGTTTGTAAACGTGTAAACAAACCGGTCTTTTTTAAACATATCGAAAGTACAGATGAAGATGATGAGGCTTGACTTCAGATTGCCGAAGCTTTCGCCTTTTTCAAGCAGCCCCATGTCGATCTGACCCTGATAATAACGTATGCGTTTAGGCAGACTGCGCTCTTCCGTAGTCTGCATTTCACAGTCATAAACGGTTTTACCGTCACTCATGTAAATATCCAGGCGGACACCTCGGGCGTCAATATGTTCTTCGATAGTCTTTTCTTTTTCGAGATATTCCACATGATCGATCTCGATTCCGAGAAGCTGTTCCAGAAATCTTTTGCAGATGCCCGGATCGGACATGACGTATCCGAACATAAAGTTATTGGTTATTGTCACATCAGAAATATTGCGCGTCACGAAATTCTTCTTTTACCGGACAGCAGAAGAATTCACAAAGAAACTTTTCGAGAGACCTTCAAAGCATCATTTCAGAAGTTTCTTAAGCATCGTATCAAACATCAAATATTTCAACACACAAATACATTTTACTATCTTGGCGTACGGTAGTCAACACGTAAAAATGAACAGGCTGCGGAACGGGGGATAAAAGACTGCAGAAAACATTTTTGTGAATTGCAGGCCGGTAAGAGTTATTTTGAAGCAGTTGAAAAATACGAAGGGTGCGGTTACAATAATTGCGGAAAAAGAGTTGAACGGAAAGGCTTTCGGAAGTGTGATATGAGCGGGATGAAGAAGCACATCACAAAAGAAAACGCGATGAACTATGTGATCGGGATCTGTACGGCGGTCTTCCTGGCACTGGCGGTCCTTGTCCTTCGCGGACATATAAAGGATCCTGTATCGTTTGACCTCTCCGGTTTTCTGACAGTTCACAGGCCGCTTCTGTGGTACCTGTCAGGGATCAATGTGCTTTCTGTGATCGCGTTCGGTGCGGACAAGAGGGCGGCAGTGAAGCAGAAGAGGCGGATCCGCGTGCAGACTCTCCTGCTGCTTGCCTTTCTCGGCGGAGCTCCGGGAGCGCTTCTCGGTATGTACCTGTTCCGTCACAAGACACAGAAGGCATATTTTTCGATCGGAGTGCCGCTGATCCTTGCAGCGGAACTGGCGGTTCTGTTTTATGCAATGAATTTTAAATGGTAAGTTACGGACTGCCGAAGCAGAGAAAGAAAACGGCCGTCTGAAGAACGGACCGGAAGATGATTGAAACTGGAGAAAGTATGAGTCTGCCTGCAGCTTTTTTGATTTTTACAGTGTTAATGGGCATATCGCTTGCCGCGGGAGTGACCATGCTTCTGCCGCTTGGGGCGGGATTTATATTGTTTACGCTGGCGGCCCTTCATAAAGGACATTCTTTGAAAAAAGTCCTGCGGCTGGCACTGGAGAGCCTGAAGGAATCCTTCATTGTTGTCGGAATTCTGCTGATCATCGGCTGTCTCACCGGTATGTGGAGACAGTGCGGGACTGTTTCGTATCTGATGACCGCCGGGATCTCGCTGATCCCGCAGCGTTTCTTTATACTTGCCTGTTTTCTCCTGTCATCGTTCATGTCATTTGCACTCGGAACGAGCTTCGGCGTGACGGCGACGGCGGGCGTGATCCTTATGAGTATCGCCCGTGCAGGGGGTGTGAATCCGTATCTGGCGGCTGGTGCGGTGCTCTCGGGCGTTTATGTGGGGGACCGCGGTTCGCCTGCGGCATCGAGCGCCAATCTGGTTGCAGTGCTGACACATACGGATATGCGGAAAAACGTCAGGGAAATGCTGAAATGCGCATTGGTTCCGTTTGCGGTCTGTACGGCTGCCTATACGCTGATCTCTTTTACGGCACCGATGCAGGAAGTGAGCAGCGGGATCCTGGAGGAATTGAAGAGTGAATTCGGTGCGCACTGGAGCATGCTGATACCCGCGGTACTGATGATCCTTCTGCCGTTTTTCGGTCTGAAGATACGGCTTTCCATGGCAGTCAGTCTGCTTGCAGCATTCATTACAGCCCTGCTTTGCGGAAACGGAACGGCGGCGGACTGCATCCGCTCCATGTTTTCCGGTTATCAGGCAAAAGATCCGGCGCTTTCCGGCATGATCTCCGGCGGCGGAATCGTATCGATGCTGGAGGTCTGCGGAATTCTGATCATTTCCTGCAGCTACGGGACGATCTTTCAGGGAACAGGTCTGCTTAAGGAGATCAACGGAAAACTCCGGACGCTTTCCGGAAAGGCCGGCAGATTTCCGGTCATGATCCTTCTTTCGCTGGCGGCATGCGCGGTCTTCTGCAATCAGACGATCGGTGCGATCATTGTCAGCAATCTGTCCGCGGAGCTGTATACGGATGAAGAAAAGACCCGGAAAATGCTCGACATGGAGAATTCCGTGATCGTGATCGCGGGCCTGGTCCCCTGGTGCATTGCATGTTCCGTTCCGAGGAGCATGCTCGGTGTCGGCGCGGGATGCATCCCCTTCTGCTTCTATCTGTTTCTGATTCCGCTGTGGTGGCTGATCGCAGGGAAGAACCGGCCTTTGGAAGGCTGACAGAAGTGAAAAGGAATCATACGGCTTTTCTTGTAAATATGTGCGGAAGAGGTTTATAATACGGTTGGTATCGTATAAACGCGGTAAGGAGACTGAAAATGAATTATAACGGCAAATTCTGGACATTTATGGGAAAGCTTATGGATATGGTCATGGTCAGTGCATTTTACGTGCTCTGCTGCCTGCCTGTCGTCACGATCGTTCCTGCGTCCATGTCCCTGTATTATGCATGTGCGAAATGCATCCGCCGCGGAGAGGGCTATCTGTACAGAGAATTTTTCTCTTCCTTTAAAGGAAATCTGAAGCAGGGCATTCCGATCAGCCTTCTGTATCTGGTCATCGGTTTCTTCCTGTTTGAGATCAAACAGTTCTACAACTGGCAGGGCATCAGCAAAAACAGTCTGGGCGGTGTGTATTTTGTTTTCTATATGGTTGCGGTCGTGATCCTGTTCATGATCACCTTCTACCTGGTCCCGGTTCTTTCCAGATTCACGATCAGGCTCGGAAGCGCGCTGCGCCTTTCCGTTTATCTCGGCACGCACAATCTGCCGACGATGATCCCGCTGACGATCACCTTCGCGGGTGCCGTTGCGCTTGTCGTGACCTCTCCGCTGACGCTGATCTTTGTTCCGGGGGTGTATTCCTACGCGATGACAAAATCCGTGGAGAAAGCGCTGAAAAAATACATTCTTACGCTGCCGGATGCGAAGGAGCACGAGGGAATGTGGTATATGGAAGATATAGAAGGATGGATCTGAACGGTCCGTCCTTCTGTTAATATACAGACTCTGGCGGACAGAAATATAGAATCTGCACAATTACAGAATTCTTTTTTGTAAGAGAATTACAAAAGTATAACGGAAACATGCATTTTTATAAGAAACACATGGAAACATAATTTATACTAACGGAAAAGATGTACCTCGATGTACACAAATTTAAGGAGGAAAATATGAGAAAAGTTTTAGCACTTCTTCTTGCATTAGTCCTTGCTATCGGTTCTTTCGCAGCATGTGAAGGCGTCACTCCCGCACCGGCACAGAACGAAGGCGACAAGACTGATGAAGGCGCAAAGACTGATGAAGGCGGCGAAGACGCAGCTGAAATCCCCACAGTTAAGCTTTCCTACGCATGGATCGTTTTCGGTCCGTCACCGGAAGCTGTTGATTTAGTTGAAGAGACTGTCAACGAATATCTGGACAAGATCAACTACGGTATCCACGTAGACCTTGACTGTGTTGACGGTTCCAACTACGCAACCCAGATCGATATGGCTCTGCTTTCCGGCGAACCGATCGACGTTTACACCATCCTCGGTGACCTTTCTGCAGAAGTCAGCAACAACAAGCTGCTTCCTCTGAACGATTACCTTGACAACGAACTGAAGCCGACCACCGACCTGATGGGCCGTGATTCTTTCGGCGGCTGCACGTTCAACGGCAACGTTTATTCTATTCCCCGTTACTGCACAGACGTTCTGACATACTACTGGGTATGTGACTACGAAAGACAGAAGGGTATCCTTGACCTCGAAGAAGGCGATGAATACACCATCGATGAGCTTGATGCAGCGCTTGCACTGCTGAAGGAAGCTTATCCGGATATGATCACCATCGCTACATTCCCGGCTTCTTATGAGCACAGCCTGAACAGCTTCCAGACCGCAGCTGTATTCGGCGGCGTTCAGTACGACAGCGTTACCAGCCTCGGCAGCGGTGTTGCGATCGTCGGCGACGAACTCAATGCAGTCAACTACTATGAGACCGAGACCTTCGCAAAGGACGTTGCTCTTTCTCATGACTGGTACACCAAGGGCTACACCAACGAGGATGCATCCGTTGTTTCCGACAACGCATACGACCTTGTCAAGGCTGACAGAGCTCTTTCCTACATCATCGGTTACGGCGGAAAAGACGCTCGTATCACCGACGGTGAAGACGACAACACTCACGGCAAGTCTGTGATCTACGTTCCGCTGGCAAACAACCTCAGAACCGCTCAGACACTGTCTTACGGTGTTGCTCAGGGTTGTAAGAACCCCGCAGCAGCAGCGAAGTGCATCAACCTGCTCTTCACCGATGCATTCTTCCTTAACACTCTGCTTTACGGCGTAGAAGGAAGAGACTATGAAGACACCGGCCTCGGCGCATCTGAATACGACAGAGTCGTTAAGTATCCGGAAGGCGAGACCTCTCAGTCCGTTCCTTACAACTGCTTCCTTTCCTGCGGTTTCCTCGGAAACGAATATCTTGACTGGCCGCAGCTGAAGGCAGACGGTACTTTCGAAGACAAGAGAGCTGAAAGACAGGAATTCGAAGCAGCAGCTAAGTTATCTCCTGCATTCGGTTTCACTTTCGATACCGCTAACGTAACCGGTGAAGCCGGTGCGATCTCCAACGTAGTTCAGCAGTATGTCGGCGGTCTTCTTACCGGCGAACTTGATCCCGATGAATATGTTCCTCAGCTCCAGCAGGATCTGAAGGATGCAGGCATCGACAAGGTCGTTGCAGAAGCACAGGCACAGCTTGACGCTTGGGCAGCAAACAAATAATTCATTTTTCAAGCAGGGGCAGCGGGGCTTATGTCCCGCTGCTTTTCAATCACTTAATGAGAGAGAGGGGATACATCAACTATGGAAAACAGTTCTCCTGCAGGCGTAAAAAAGAAGAAAATCAGATGGGCGAGATACCTGCCGCTGATTCTGATGATGCTTCCCGGCATAGCCTATTTGTTCATTAACAACTATCTGCCGATGTTCGGTATTACGATCGCATTCAAGAAACTGGACTATGCAAAAGGTATTCTGAGAAGTGACTGGGTCGGATTACAGAACTTCAAGTTCTTCTTTATGACCAAGGATTTCGGTCTGATGGTCCGGAATACGATCGGTTACAATATTATTTTCATTTTCGGCGGTCTTGTGATCCATCTTGCAATCGCCGTCATGATGACAGAGATCGGCCAGATGAAGATCGCAAAGGTGATCCAGCCGGTCATCTGTTTCCCGAATATGGTATCAATCATCATCGTTGCTTACCTTGTATATGCATTCCTTGGCAGCGACGGTTTTGTTAATCATACGATTCTGAACGGCAACGGTATCGGCTGGTATAAAGAAGCCAAGTACTGGCCATTCATCCTTCCGATCGTTCATTTCTGGAAGGGTGCCGGTTACGGCTCCATTATTTACATCGCGACCATGTCCGGTATCGACAAGTCTCTTTACGAAGCAGCCAGACTGGACGGTGCCACCAAGTGGCAGCAGATCACCAAGATCACGCTTCCGATCATCAGACCCATGATCATGCTGATGATGATCGTCAGTATCGGCCGTATCTTCAATTCAGACTTCGGTCTGTTCCTGCAGGTACCCATGAACTCCGGTGCACTGTATAAGGTGACCCAGACGTTCGATACTTATGTATACCGTGCATTGATGCAGAATAATGATGTCAGTATGTCATCCGCAGCCAGCGTTTTCCAGGCGATCATCGGCTTTGTTCTGGTTATGACAACGAACCTGATCGTCAGGAAGATCAATCCGGAAAGCGCTATTTTCTAAGGGAGGGGCACAGATATGAAAAAAATGAATTCCGAAACGAGATTCAAGATCGCGTGCCTGATCATCATGCTTCTGATCGCAGTGATCTCCGTTGCACCGTTCATTCTGATGATCAGTGCATCTATTACGGATGAAAAGACGCTGATCAAGGAAGGTTACCGCTTCTTCCCGAGCAAGCTGAATATTGATGCATACCGCTTCATGTGGGCGAAGAGAAGAACCATCGGCAGAGCATACGGCATTTCCGCATTCTGTACCGTCATCGGTACCGTCATCAACGTCGTGATGACTTCTCTGTTTGCATATCCGCTTTCAAGAAAAGATTTCAAGGCAAGAAACGTATTTGCATTCTACATTTTCTTCACGATGCTGTTTAACGGCGGTATGACCGCTTCCTACATCATCTGGACCAGATCCTTCCATATCAAGAATACCATCTGGGCACTTCTGGTTCCGAACTACCTGATGGGCGGTATGAATGTACTGATGGTCAGAAACTATTACAACGCTTCGATCCCGAACGATATTCTGGAGGCTGCCCGTATTGACGGTGCAACCGAAATGAAGATCTACAGAAGTATTCTGATCCCGCTGTCCAAGCCGGTCATCATCACCATCGCGATCTTCGCAGGTATGGCATACTGGAATGACTGGTCAAATGCACAGTACTATATCACAGACGTGAGACTGTACGGTATCAACGCATACCTGAACAACCTTCAGAATAACATCAAGATGCTTACCATGCAGTCGGATCTGCTGGAAGGAACTGAGATCGGAAATCTGGAACTTCCGACAGTCGGTGCCAGAATGGCCATCGCACTGATCGCAGTGCTCCCTGTTCTGATCGTATTCCCGTTCATTCAGTCCGAGATCATCAAGGGTGTCGTTATCGGCGGTGTTAAAGGTTGATCTGTTTTTTCGGAGGGTTAACAAATGGCAAATTTTGATAATGCAAAAGTAAAAGTTGAGCAGGGCTGGCTTCAGGGTTATGTAGACGGCAAGCTGAAGATCTTTAAGGGTGTACCCTATGCGGCTCCGCCGGTAGGAAATCTTCGTTTCCGTCATCCTGTCGATCCCGGTAAGTGGAGAGGCGTCAGAAGAGCAACACAGTACAGCGCAGCAGCGATTCAGGTCGTTCGCTCGGAAGAGGATATGCCCGCTAACGTACATGGCGTTCCGCAGATCCTGGCAAGATCCCAGTATGAAGAGGACTGCCTGTATCTGAACATCTGGTCTCCCGCAAAGACAGCGGAAGACAAGCTTCCGGTCTTCATCTGGATCCACGGCGGCGGCATGGTCGCAGGTTCCGGTGTAGAGGAAGTCTGTGACGGTGACGGTTTTGCCAAGAGAAGAGACGTGGTCGTTGTTACGATCAACTACCGTCTCGGCTTCTACGGTTTCTTCGCTCATCCCGAACTGACCAAAGAAGGCAACGGCACTTCCGGCAACTACGCTTTATACGATATGAGAAAAGCCTGCGAATGGGTCAAGAAGAACATCGCACAGTTCGGCGGTGATCCGGACCGCATCATGGTAGCAGGTCAGTCCGGCGGCGCAGCAGCAACCGGTGCACTTCATGCATCTCCGTTAATGAAGGGTCTGATCCAGCGTGTCTCCATCGAGAGCGGCCCGATCTACTGGGGCTTCCAGCAGCCGCAGGACAGAACCGTCATGGAAGAGCGCGGCGTGAAGTTCATGGAGAAGATCGGTGTATCCTCTATCGAAGAGCTTCGTGCAATGGATGCATGGGATCTGTTTGATCTGTATCAGCAGGTTCCCAGAAACGAAGGCTTTGCATTCTGTATCGACGGTCAGTTCCTTCCGGAGAATTATGCTTCCTGGATGGACAAGGGCATGTTCAATGACTTTGACGTCATGATCGGCAGCTGCTCACAGGAATTCCCCGCAGCAAGACCGGAGCAGTTCTCTGTTGAAGATTACTACAAGTATCTGGAAGAGAACTTCGCAGACAATATCGACAACATGAAGAAGTGGTATCCCGCAGAGAACGCGATTCAGGCCTGCAAGATGGCTACCACGATCTCTTCCGATATCATGCTCTGCGGTGCCATCAAGATCGGCGAGCTCTGCGCGAAATACGGAAAGAATGCCTATGTATGGCTGATGACCAAGGAAAACGAGACCGAGCGCGGCCACAATGCAGGCTCACCGCACTGCGCTGAAATGCCTTATGTATTCGGCCGTGTGGACAGAGGCGAGCGGAATCCGTTCTTCCCGTATCACTGGGTAGGTGCGGACTATGACTTCATGGAGCTCATTCAGGGCTACTGGTCACAGTTTGCGGCAGAAGGAAATCCGAACGGCGAGACCCGTCCGGAATGGAAGAATTATCAGAATGCTTTCGATGTGATGAATCTCGGAAACGGTGCGCACATGTTTACGGCAGAGGAGCAGGAGAAGTATGATTACTTCTACAAGAAACTCTCCAATTCCGAGCGTCCCGCAACGATCCGTCTCGGCAGTCTGGCAAAGCTTTAATCAATATCAGAGTAATCAGTGTCCTCCGCCTGTTTGACCGGCGGAGGATACTTTCATGAAGCAAGTTCATTTTTTATTGATCGGAAAGGATCAGACAGAGGTTGATATGAAAAGAAAAGCAGCAGTTTTTGACGATATTATTTTCCCCGGCGGAAAGAGAAAAGCCTTCACCGCAAGTTACGATGACGGAACGATCCATGACAGAAGACTGATCGAGATCTTTGATAAATACGGTGTCAAGGGAACATTCAATCTGAATTCCGGCTTCCTCGGCCTGGAACGGAAGGGCAGATTCGATATCAGCGTGATCGATGAGAGCGAAGTCAAGGAGCTTTACAAAAATCACGAAGTCGCAGGTCACGGCTACAATCATTCCAGCCCCACGGATATCGGAACTTCCATGTTCATGCACGAGACGATCGTGGATAAGGAAAATCTGGAACTCCTGACCGGAAAGCTCGTTCGCGGTTATGCCTATCCTTTCGGCAAGGCAAATGAGACCGTCGAAGAGATCCTGAAGCTTGCCGGCTATCATTATGCAAGACTGGTTGACACGACCGGTGCTTTTGAGATTCCCGAAAACTTCCTGGAGTGGAAGGGTACCTGCCATCATAAAGATGCAAAAATGATGGAACTGGCGGAAGAATTCGTAAAGGAAGGCAGATTCTCCATCGGCAAAAAGCTGTTCTACGTATGGGGACATTCCTATGAGTTTGCAGGCGACGACAACTGGGACGTGATCGAAAATCTCTGCAGCTTCATGAGTGAACATAAGGATCAGATCTGGTTTGCTACAAACAGCGAGATCTATGATTATGTGACCGCATTCCGGAATCTGGAGTATTCCGCTGACGGACAGATGATCTACAATCCCTCCGGACTGACCGTTATGGTCGGAAGAGGCGGCAAGGTCTATGAGATCAAACCGCTGGAGACGGTTGTGATGGAGTAAAGAAGATTCCCGGAGGGCTCCGAAAAGTATCCATATTGAAACGCAATCCCTTGCTGAGAGAGAAATCCCGGCAAGGGATTGTTTTTTCACGTTATGCCGCCCTGATGATTGATTTACGCGGCATTATGAAGTAGTATATCAAGGGGTATTATGTGATTTTGCCTTGAAAGAGAAGGATTATTATGTCAATTGTGAAAAAAATGAATTCAATAGCCAAATCTATATCGTGGATACTGATCATTGCACTGCTGCTGACGGCTGCCTGTCCGATCTCCGCATACGCCGCAGATGATAATCCGGATTCCTCCACGCTGGCTGCTTTCCCTGCTATAGACGCTTCTTCAGATACGATGAACGAGAATCTGGGAACGATCATTACGCTTTACAACGGCGGAATTATAAATGAAAACAGGGGAACGATCTCTTCTTCACGCGGGATCGTTAAGGAAAATTACGGTTTCATTGAGGAAGTCATAGCAGGACATGCGGGAACCAATTACGGAACAATAAACAGCATCGAAAATACCGGCTCACTGAGTGTGAATGACAAGGACGGAAAGGTTCTTTTACTCGGCATGGGCAATAAGATCGAAAGAAATGATGGAATGATTCAGGTAAACATCGGAAACGTAGCTGATAATTTCGGAACGGTCAGCGAAAACCATGGGACTGTTATCATGCATGACGGTCAGGTCGTGAACAACTGTCAAAACGGAACAGTGACGTTTGAAGCAAAGATTTCCGGAGGTGTAACGATTCCCGCTAAGGGGGCAATAGATCTTAACGAGGGTTGTGTCAGAATTCAAAGCGGAACTGCCGAAATAGAAGAGAACACGGGAAATATTGAGATCAGTAACGCGACCGTTACTGTCGGGAAAAACTCAGGTAATATCACGGTCGGCGATAACGGCACTCTTATCTGCAGCGAAAACGGGAGCAGCGGAATGATCACAAAGACATCCGAAAGTGCGGTTATCACCTGCACCGTCAGCAACGGATGCATATACGATGCAACCGCAGTCTGGTATAAGATCGTCTTTTCCGGAGACGACGGAAATGCAATGATCACAGAATGTGATCTCAAAAAAGACGGTTTTTATTATACACAGGCCGGAGGCGGTGTGATCTTTACGCTTCCTCCGGAATATGAATGAAGTCGGAGGCCAAGCGGTCTTAGGAAGACA
>JAZUFC010000085.1:0-5521 GCA_045640465.1 Lachnospiraceae bacterium
CCCAAGGGGATCTCATGATTCTTTTTCTGCCGCCGTGGTTTCCGGCGGTCTTTTTATTCTTACCCTGCATTTCAGCTTCCGGTAAGCTTATAACATGATTGTACAGCTTTTTTACGGATTGTACAGAAATTCCGTACCGGATTAAACCGCTCTATTTCCGCAGATTCCGCAAAATAGAGCCGCTGCCGTACTTACCGGTCTGGCGGTATTCAAAGTCCCAGTTCCTTCCGAAGCGTTTCCGTATCTCTGTACAGAACGCCGTGAATGCCGCATTTTTCCGCCCCTTCGATATTTCCGGGATTGTCATCAACGAAGATGCATTCTTCCCTTTTCAGCCCGTATTTTTCCGTCAGATGCGAAAATATCTCCGGCTGCGGCTTGATGATATGGATCGGACCCGAAAAGACCTGTCCGTCAAAATACGAAAACAGCTCTTCAAGCTCCGGAACTTCACGGTAATGCTCCGCAAAAAAGATCGAGATATTGGAAAGCACATACAGATGATGCCCCTGTGCCTTCAGTTCCTTTACCAGATCCTTCATTCCCGGCATCAGCGGCAGATGAAAGATCCAGCGGTCATAGACCTGCATCGCTCTTTCCCTGAGATTTTCGGGCAGACGGGCAGCTGCACTTTCCTTCAGCTCTTCATCCGTGATCGTTCCCATATCCAGACGGTCGAAATAGAGCCTGTCGAAGATCACAGAAGAAACCAGACTGATCTCCTCCTTTTCCGTTTCAGGATCGAAGACCGCTTCCGTCAGAAGCCTTTCATTATAAACTGCAAGTACGTTTCCGAAGTCAAAAATATAATTCATAGTCCTTTGCACACAAATGGCCCGGCTCCCTGAAGAACCGGACCATTTCAGTTACTTATCTTCAAAATGCGCGGTCTCACCGGGTTCGATCGTAACAACAGTGCCCATACGGCTGACGGTCACCGGAAGACGGCTCGGATTGTATACCATGTTGGCATCCGCGGAATATTCCAGTGAACGGAAAGCCATTACATAATCATAGATCTCGATATTGGTCGCAAACCAGATATTTTCGCCGTGTTCGGAAACGTACTTAAGTGCATTTTCGATCATATCCCAGGTATGATCGCCGTCAAACTCATAGGAGTGGCCCCAGAGATAGAACAGCTTGTTTCTGAAGCCTCTGAAACCCTCCTGACAGAACTCTTCCAGAAGCTCCATCAGTTTCGGATCATTATGATGGCAGGTGCCCTTCCACTCCAGAAAATCCTCCGGAATATTGAATTTACCGGTCGTATCGACAGGACGTGCGTAATGATATCCGGCCATCTTCAGAATATTCTTGCTCTCCTCATCATACGCGCCGAAAGGATAAGCGTAACCGCGGATCAGATATCCTGTCAGATCCTCCAGCTTCTTTTTATCCTCGATGGTCTCATACATGAATGCGGACGTGCCGATACCGGTCGGAGAAGCGTGATACAGTCCGTGTCCCGCAACTTCATGACCCTGATACAGTGCCGGAACTTCGGAGGGATCGATCCTGGTACAGTCCAGAACGCCTTCTTCGTTTCTTCTCTTCATTACGTTCGGAACAGACAGAAAACCGGAATTCAGGTTAAAGGTTCCTTTAATGCCGTAACGGTTCATGATCTCGATCAGACGCTTGTCATGGATCGTGCCGTCATCGTAACTCATGGTAAATGCTTTCGTTTTTCCGCCCGGGAAAATAATAGAATCATTCAGTGCTCTTGTTCTCATTCCATTCTCCTTCTGCGTTTGTTCACAAAAACAGTTTACAGTCTCTGGCAGAATTCGATCTTTTCATCGTTCGGCCCGAGAATATTGAAGCACTTCTCACCGTTCGCCCAGAAAGGCGGTGCAGCGATACCGTCCCCGAGGATCGTATATCCTTTCTCCTTGCAGAACGCATACACTTCGTCGATATTGTCGCAGCCGATCGCAAAATGGCTGACTGCGCCCTCTGTGCCGGGGATCTCAGCTGCGGGAATCAGTTCGATCGTTACATCCGCAAGCTGATAAAAAGCGAAAAAGCGTCCGCCCAAATCATATTTGCCGACACATTCAAAACCGAGTTCCGAATAGAACGCTTCTGATTTCTCCATGTCATTTGTGGGGATTCCGATATGATCCAAACCTGTTAACTTCATGTTATACCTCCTGTTAATTGCTGGCTCAGTATCATCTGATATCTTGCTGCCTTTGTTATATTCCGTAGCCGGATTTCCGGCTATAGTTTCTTATAAAAGTGCTTCCAGCCGGTCAAGATCCTCGTCTGTCGTAGACCAGCAGGTCGCAAAACGGACCGCCGTATGTGTCTCATCGATCTTTTCCCAGAAACTGAATTTTACATTTTCCTTCAACTCTTCCATACGGCTGTTCTCCAGGATCACAAACTGCTGATTGGTGGGGGAATTCAGAAGGAATGAATAGCCTCTGTCCGCAAACATCTTTTTCAGTCTTTCCGCCTTTTCGATCGCATTCCGGCTGATCTCGTAAAACAGGTTTCCGGTAAACAGCGTATCGAACTGAACACCGATCAGTCTTCCTTTTGCAAGAAGCGCACCGTGCTTTTTCATCAGATTGGTGAAATACTTCGGCGTGTTGTTTTTTGTAAAGACGACTGCCTCACCGACAAGTGCACCGGTCTTGGTACCGCCGATGTAGAACACATCCGTGTACTCTGCAATATCCTTCAGCGTGACATCCGTATCAAAGGACGCCAGTCCGTAGCCGAGACGCGCACCGTCCAGAAACAGCGGGATCTCATATTCACGGCAGATGCCGGAGATCTCCTGAAGCTCTTTTTTCGTATACAGAGTTCCGTATTCCGTCGGATGAGAGATATAGACCATGCCCGGGAATACCATCTGCATATAATTTCCGTCCGCATAGAAATCCTGAAGGAAACCTTTCAGTTCCGCAGGATCGATCTTGCCTTCATGGCCGGGAATCGTCAGCACCTTGTGGCCGGTGTATTCCACTGCGCCCGCTTCATGTGCTTCCACATGACCGGTCACCGCTGCCACAACGCCTTCATACTGTTTGCACATGGTCGAAATGATCAGTGCATTCGTCTGCGTACCGCCGGAAATAAAGAACACGTCTCCGCCGGTAAGACCGCAGGCTTCCAGGATCTTCTTTTCCGCACTGAGACTGAACTGATCCTTTCCGTATCCGGATTCCGGAATCAGATTGGTCTCGATCATTCTTTTCAAAATTTCCGGATGCGCGCCGGTAATATAATCACTTTCAAAATTCAGCATGTTATTCCTCTGTTTGATCTTCTTCCGGACTGTCTTCCGGGACATCCTCATTTATGATATCTTCCTCTGCCTCATCATCCTTCGACGGGGTGATCACGGTAAAGCTTGCAACCTTTTCACTGCTGTCCTTCGCAATGTTCATCAGCTTGACGCCGCTCGTTGTTCTTCCGAGCACGGGGATGCTGGAGACAGGCGTACGGATCACGATGCCTTCCGTGGTAATGATCATGACCTCTTCATCCTCGGAAACGACTTCCGTTCCGACGATCTTTCCGGTCTTTTCCGTGATCTTGTAACCTTTGGAGCCCTTGCCGCCGCGGCCCTGTTCGTGGAACTCGGAGAATTCGCTTCTCTTGCCCATACCGTTTTCGGAAACAAACAACACAGTCTTATCCGGGCTCTCGATCTCCATGGAAACGACCTCGTCGTCCGCAGAGATACGGATACCGCGCACGCCGATACTTGCTCTTCCGCAGAGACGTACGTCTTTTTCGTTGAACAGGATGGAATTTCCGTTCTTTGACATCAGAAGCACGTTTTCGTCACCGCGTGTGTCCTTGACGGAGATCAGTTCGTCGCCTTCCTTGAGGGCGATCGCGATCAGACCCGTTTTACGGATGTTTCTGTATTCGGAAGCAGGCGTTTTCTTGATAGTGCCGTCCTTTGTTGCCATCAGAATATAAGATTCCGTATCGAGCTCACGCTGTGTGACGATCGCAGTGACCTTTTCCTCCGGCTGCAGCTGTATCAGATTGATGACCGGAGTACCGCGCGAAGTTCTGGATGCCTCCGGGATCTCATAGACCTTGGAGAAATAGACGCGGCCCTGGTTGGTGAAGAACAGGACATTATCCTTATTCGCCGTCATCTGGATCTGGGTCGTGTAGTCGTCATCGATCACCTGCATACCCTTGATGCCTCTGCCGCCGCGGTTCTGTGCCTTGAAATGATCAGGACTCATCCGCTTGATATAGCCGAGTTTGGTCATTGCGATGACCACATCATCATCTGCGATCAGATCTTCATCGATGATCTCGTCTTCATCCATGCCGATCTGGGTCTTTCTGTCATCACCGTACTTTTCACCGATCACGGAGATCTCATCGCGTATCACGGCAAGAAGTTTCATTTCATCGCCCAAAATGCCGCGGAGTCTTTCGATCGTGGCCTGAAGTTCAGCATATTCATCCTCAAGCTTTTGTCTTTCCAGTCCGGTCAGCGTACGAAGACGCATATCCACGATCGCCTGTGCCTGAATATCGGAAAGTCCGAAACGGACCATCAGCTGTTCCCTGGCTGCCGCCACAGTCTCAGCACCGCGGACGATGCGGATGACTTCATCAATATTATCAAGCGCGATCAGAAGACCCTGTACGATATGGGCTCTGTCTTCCGCTTTCTTTAAATCAAACTGTGTTCTTCTGGTAACGACCTCTTCCTGATGCTTCAGATAGTAATGAAGCATATCCGGAAGATTCATGACCTTCGGCTCGCCGTTTACAAGTGCCAGCATGATCGCACCGAAAGTATCCTCCAGCTGCGTATGACGGTAAAGCTGGTTCAGAATCACATTCGGATTCACGTCACGGCGAAGCTCGATCACGATACGGGTGCCTTCACGGGAAGTGGATTCATCACGGATATCCGTCAGTCCGTCCACTTTCTTTTCCTTGTGAAGCTCTGCGATCTTTTCAATGAGACGCGCCTTGTTGACAAGATAGGGGATCTCTGTAACAACGATACGGTTTTTGCCGTTTTCCATCGGCTCGATATTTGTCACGCTTCTGACACGGATCTTGCCGCGGCCTGTTCTGTAGGTCTGATTGATTCCGTTTCTTCCGAGGATCACAGCACCGGTCGGGAAATCAGGCCCTTTGATAATGTCCATGATCTCCTCGATCGAGGTCTCTCTGTTTTCAAGGATGCGGTTGTCGATGATCTTCACGACCGCATTGATGACTTCCCGTAAGTTATGCGGCGGGATGTTGGTCGCCATACCGACTGCGATACCCTGCGCACCGTTTACCAGAAGATTCGGGAAACGGGACGGAAGTACCACAGGTTCTTTTTCGGTCTCTTCAAAGTTCGGTACAAAATCAACGGTATCCTTGTTCAGGTCCGCAAGAAGCTCCATGGAAATCCTGGAAAGTCTTGCTTCCGTATATCGCATGGCCGCTGCACTGTCACCGTCTACGGAACCGAAGTTACCGTGACCGTCAACAAGTCGGATCGTAGCCATGTCGTTCTGTGAGCCAAGGA
>JAZUFC010000086.1:0-2869 GCA_045640465.1 Lachnospiraceae bacterium
CTTTTCAGGAGCTTTCCCTGCGCGAAAATTATCTGGAGCTTTCTCCTGTCGGCGGGTTTCTCAGAAATGACGTCCAGCTGAAGCTCTTTGATACAGAAACGCAGACAGTCATCGAGAAATCCCAGGATTTCTTCTATAGCAGACCGTTTCCTGTCTGGCCCATGCCTGAAGGCATCGATTCCAACGATATGTTTAACGTGCTGATCGACCAGTATGACCGGAAAGGGTATTTAAGATATGAAACGGACTACGGCGAGACCGCGATTACAGAGACCTATTATACAAAAGACGGTGAGCTCATCTGTGCGTTTCGGATCGAAGACATGTCGCTCATGCGTGCGTATAGGGTCTCCATCTATGACGGCATTATCGGCATAGTCACCAAAGACGATGTCAAATACTATGACGAAGAGGATCTGTCTTCTCCGATCTTTGAAAAGAAACTGGACTACGAGCCCTGGGACTATTCGGAACAGCAGTACCCCTTTCAGTAATACAGAAGTTGAAACGACCGCATACGCAAGGAGACGATATGAGACTGATTTTTGTACGCCACGGTGCACCGGATTATGTTCATGACTGCCTGACAGACATCGGAAAAGAGCAGGCTGAAGCCGCATCTGTAAGACTGGCCCGGGAACCTGCCGCACAGATCTTTTCCTCTCCGTTCGGAAGAGCACTGGAGACCGCAAAGCCGACCGCCGAAAAACTGGGACTTCCGATCCGTATTCTGGACTTCATGCATGAAGTCGACTGGAAGCCGCTTTCAGGGGCCGACGGAACCGAAAACGACCATTTTCGCTATCATCCCTGGCTCGTCAGCCGGAAAATGATGAGAGAGGGCACCGACCTCAGCAGGATCGATTATAATACACTGGAGTGCTGGACAAACAGCACACTGAAAGCCAATTATGAACGGATCTGCAAAGAGAGTGACGAGTGGCTTGAAAGCCTCGGCTACCGCCGGAAAGGCTTCGGCTATGAATGCATCCGGGAAAATGATGATACGATCCTTCTGTTTGCACATCACGGTTCGGGAACCTGTCTGTTTTCCCACCTGATGAATATCCCGCTTCTTGCGATCTTCGCCGGAAGCGAATATAACTACACCGGCTTCACGATCTTTGAGTTTCTCGGAAAGAAAGGCGATTTTATGATCCCGCAGCTTCGCTGCTACAACGATCATGCACACATCCTCAATACGGATACGCAGCTGATGATGTAAATATCATAAAACAGTAAATTTCGAAATAAGAAGGGCGTGGTTTTTGTCACATCTTAAAACTTACCGAAGATATTCATTATAATCGTTTTTGTCTGCATCTGTTTGCGTGACAACTGATATCTAAGACTTCCGTTATGGTCGGGATTTCACCATATACGGAGGTCTTTTCTTTGCACAGAATTGTGAATTTGACTTATGTCAGAAATTGCCACAAAACAGAACAGATTTTATTATATTCCAATTCACTGCTCCTGGAATTTCTAATATGTGAGTACAGTTTTCTAATATCTGAAGTCTTACCGCAAAATCTATAATATCGGAAAAGAAGGAGGCGGTAATTATGAGTAGATCATCTGATATTCTTATTGGGCATAAGAAGACGAGTGTCCGGAAGAGAATAAAGAAATACTTGTTTCTTTATATCATGGCGCTGCCTGCAATTGCCTACCTTATCATTAACAATTACATGCCCATGATAGGTCTCACTTTAGCTTTTAAGGACTATAGTTTCGCAAAAGGTATCTTTAAAAGCAAATGGGTGGGCTTCTCTAATTTTACTTACCCGTTCAGATTGATGTTCAACTGTACTCCATCCGAGTATAGAAACAGTAATGCTGATATGAAACCGGAGAATCGTAAATAAGATTCCTGCATCAGACAATCTTTTCCGTATCTTCCGTCCATGGTTCCTGACTATGGACGGATCTTTTTTCCTGATGTTCCATTCATGTGTATACGAATCGCAGAAACCGTATTGACGGCAGTCAATGTTTGCATTACTATCAAGGTACACTTCAACCGAAAAGGAGTACAGAAATCATGAGTCTGAATACGATCAGCATTAATGAAAACACATGGATCTTTGACGAAGGCGGCGTGCGCTTTTTCCTGCTTGCAGGCACGAAAAAGGCGCTTTTGATCGATTCGGGAATGGCAACGAAGAATGCGCTGGAAGAAGCCCGGGCACTCACTGATCTGCCTGTTTCGCTCATCAACACGCATGCCGATATGGATCATGTCGGCAGCAATGAGGAATTTCAGGAGTTCTATATGGCGCCTGCGGACGCAGACCAATACAGAAAAGAACATCCCGGTCACGAGTTTGTTCTGCTTCCGGCTGAAGACGGAATGACGATCGACCTCGGAGAACGGACCGTTGAGATCATTTCAACGCCCGGCCATACGCCGGGAAGCATCGCGATCCTTGATATTAAAGCGAAAAACATCTATACAGGCGATCCGATCCAGAAGAACGGCAGTATCTTCATGTTCGGACAGGGCCGCTCAATGGAGGCCTATATCGAAAGCATTCAGAAGATCATGAACATGGCAGACCGTTTCGAGCGGATCTATCCGTCGCACGGCGACGCACCTGTAACCGCAGATATTCTTCCGGCACTTTCGGACGGTGCAAAGAAAATACTTGCAGGTGAGCTGACAGGTCAGACTGTTGATATGTTCGGAAACAAGGTAAATCGCGTGGATGTCGGTGTTTCAGCGTTTCTGCTTGCTGCCGGGGCATAAAACATGAATGATAAAGACAAGAATAAGATAGAGAACTGGGTATGGACATATCTGCTGGTTCCGGTCGTATAGAGACTATAGTGTTGCTACAAAGAGAAAACTCGTAGAAATCCTTAAATT
>JAZUFC010000087.1:0-6262 GCA_045640465.1 Lachnospiraceae bacterium
AAGACCGGTGCAGCCGATGCATCTGAAAGCTTCATTTTTACGGTCACAAGCACAGCGCTTGATGATCCGACACATGGTCCGGTATCTGTTACGGTCTGCGTAAAAGGAAACGGTTCTGTGATATTATCGGATCTTCCGACAGGTACCTACATGATTACAGAAGATGCTGAATGGTCCTGGAGATACAGTGCCGAACCAGTAAGCGTAAATGTAACAAGTGCGAATACGGAAAGCGATCCGGCGGAAGGAACCGTAAACAACACACGTAAAAAAGATATCTGGCTTACGGATGTAGCCTGTGAAGTCAACGAAAAGAAAAAGGATGAGACTTCTCCGGCGGATTAAACAGCCGAAAAAGGGAAAATTCCTGTAAAACAGGAGAAAGGAGGAAAGCCGTGATGAATGATGAGAAAAACAGAATGACGGGCAGGGTAAGAGTGCTGCTTCTGGCAATGGCTTTTGTCCTCCTTTTCAGTATTCTCGGAGGTACAACAGCTGCCTTTCTTTCAAGGGGTTCACAGAAGGTGCGGAATACCTTCCGTGCACCGGTAACAAAGGGCGCTCTGATCGACGAGCTTTCTGCTTCAGGCGATGCGAAAACAAAGATCGCAGTAAAAAATGAATCAGACTATCCTGTCTATGTCCGTCTCGCCGTAATCGGCAACACACTGGACGGTCAGGAAGGAAACGTGACCGGAAATTATGATGTGGATCCGTATCTTTCGGGAAGCGGCTTTACAAATATCGGCGGTTTCTGGTATTACAATGCTCCGCTTGCGGCAGGCAGTACGACAGGTAATCTGATCAGCACGGCGATTCCTCTATATGACAGCGCGTCCGGTCAGTATTACCGTGTAACAGTCCTCTCGGAAACGATTCAGGCGGTCGGTAAAACCGAAAGCGGTGCACCTGCAGTAACAGACGCCTGGGGTGTGTCGATTGATGCAAACGGATACATCACCGGATCTTCCTCCGGCGGTTCCGGAACATAAGGGGGTGCAGGCATGAAAAGATGCACACTTTTCCGGAAAAACAGAATCATCTGCAGACTGTTCGTAGCAGTACTTCTGATTCTTGCGCTTTCAGCCGCTTTGTCACTTTCGGTGTACGCGGACTCCGGAGACAGCGCAATCAAGTTTGAAGGCGGCGCCGAAGCATATATTTTTCTGGAAGACAGTGACTGGACAGACTCGGATCTGTTCGGAAATTTCAAGAATCTGATGCCAGGCGATCATGTGGTTCAGGAAATATCGGTCGGGAATATTTCTGCCGAATTTGATTATGCAAATATCTACATGAAAGTACTTCCGCATGATGAGACGGAAAATCCGCTGAGTCCGCTTCCCGGACAAATGGAAACACTGGTTACCATGACAGACTTTCTGGATCAGCTTTCGATGAAGATCTATAACGCCGGAGAACTGATCTATGATGCGTCTCCGAACGAAGCCGCGGATCTTCAGGACTATATACTGCTGGGAAGCTTCAAACCGGGTGAAAGCACAACGGTCACCGTTGAACTCACAGTGCCCGCTGAACTCGGAAATGAATATGCATACCGCGTGGGTGAAGTGGACTGGACATTCTATGCGGAAGGGATCGTGAACGGGCAGCCTGTGCCTGTCAGACCTTCAGATCCGGTGGTATTGGGCGTCGAAACATCAACCGGTATTTATCTCGCCGGATTGATCGCGGCGGCTGTATTGCTGCTTTATCTGCTCTGCAGGATGAAGAGAACAGAGCCTTAACGGTTTTATCGAACAGAGAATATTCTGATACATGAAATCGGGCCAGTAAAGATCGGAATGATCTTTACTGGCCCGATGGTTTTTGCGGGAAGGGAAAGCTCCTATGCAACCCTTATACCTGACTTTTCAATGCTTTTGCTTCGTCGGCAGTGACGCCGTTCTGTGAATAGCGTGCCTGCTCGTAAACACCGTGCAGGACCGGATTGTCAAGTCCGACGAGCTTTTCGACTTCGGTCGGCGTGTAGGCGTTGGAGTCGATCTCGACCTTCTTTTTCAATATCGTCTTCCGGTACAGCTTTCTGACCTGTGCCTCCGGGGAGAAATCACGCCACAGAGGAGTCTCGCGTTTGATGGTACGGAAGAAGTTTTCACGTGTTTCCTTGTTCGGGGAAATGAATTCGTGCACATCATCGTTTTCGTTCATCGGACGGTAGAACTTGCGTATCAGCTTATAGACAGCATAGATCAGGAGTCCGAGGAGCAGGATGATCACGAATGCGACCGCGATATAAGTCAGGATATTGTATAAAGCGGTGAGCCAGGCCGGAGTGTTGTCGGTAAAGCCGAAGTCCGGCATGCCCATTTCCGCTCCGCCGGGATCTTCGATCGCATCCAGCGAGGGTTCGGAGGTATCGTCTCCGGCACCGGCAAAGATCTTGCGGACGAGCCACAGAAGGCCTTTTCCGGCCTTCTTGGCCAGCTTGTCCAGACCTGTGAGCGGCAGGAAGATCATCAGAAGCAGTGTGAATACCATGAAGACTGCAAGCGTGCCGCCGTTCGTACGGTGGATCTGCTTTGTCGGAATGTTTTCGACTGTCTTGTTGATGACCAGATAGGCTTCCAGACTGGCAAGGTTGGAATAGATGATCACGATGATCGCATAGGCGAAGGCCAGATAGTAGTTGATCTGGTAGAACGGCGCTTTGTCAAGCGCTGCGCCCGCAATATAGAAGATCGCGAAGAGTGCCAGAAATCCCGCATGCGGCGTGACCATGAATTCTTCGTCCTCTTTCAGCCTTCCCACGATACGCATGACGATGAAAACGAACATGGTCAGCGTGAGAAGGATCCGGACCATAAGCGGCATGGGAAATAAAAATGTCAGTGCCGCAGAGCCGACGGAAAAGAGCAGGAAGGAGAAAATGCTTCTGCACTTTTCAACGGCGATTCCCGAAACGATAAACGGAACCAGGATGGAAAGCCCGGACAGAAAAGCGGGCATGTAGGGGTCCTTGAACAGCGCGTTATTCACAACGGGAACGACGCTCACGATGGCTGTCAGGATCAGGAGTCCGTGCAGATAACGGATGCATTTCATAAGCAGATTACGCAAAGCCGGGCACCTCCCATTTGATCACATCCACATTATCGCCCGCGGTCACATGAAGATCCATGTTCTCGTAAAGCGGTGAGACCCAGATACCTCCGGTCTCGTCGGTAATGCGGTAGTAGGCATCCTGCAGTTCCTGCTTCATGCTGGTGGAGATCATGATGTAGCCTGCAGTTGCAAAATCCGGTTCCTCAGACTGCTTTTCCACCATCGGGAAGAACTCCGCAGGCATGCGGTTCAGATCGATACGGGCCAGCATACGGTAGATATCCTCTGTCTGGGCAGGACCGTTTGCATCCAGAAGCGGCAGCTGTTCGAGGGTCTCGATATCACGGCCGTTGCAGATCAGGCGCACCGGGTATCCTTCCGAAAGCAGATGTGCGATCAGCGTGGATGCGATGCGGATGGAAGCCTCGTGCAGCTTGTCGTGATGGATGATCGTTTCGTCTTCCAGATTCAGGAAAATGACAACGCGGCGGGAAGTGGTGGAATCGTACAGATTGACCATCAGATCGCCGGTCTTCGCGGAAGCCTTCCAGTTGATCGTGTTCATCGGATCGGAGATGGTGTAGTCGCGGAGTCCTTTGAATTCAAAGGGATCCGGATACAGGAAGGTGCGGCTCGTCATTTCACCGATCATCTTCTTCAGCGGCTGGTCAAAGACCGAAAGGTCCACACGGCCGGGGTAGGCGTAAAAGAAGGTGTTCTGCGGGAACGCGCATACCAGATGCTCCTTGTAGAACAGATCCGTTGACGTGATATCCGCACTGCTGACCGGATAGAAGCCGCGTTTCGCGCAGGTGAAATTCAGCGTTCTTGTGATACGCTGATAAAACAGGATGGAAAAAATATCGTTTTTATAGTTTTGGTCGGAGGTGCTCATGTTCTCCGTATCGTCGAATTTCAGACCGGAACCGATCCGGAACTTGGCATGCACGAAGGGAAGGGGAAGAAAGCTTCTGTTTTCCACCACCTCGGTGAGCGAGCTCTTGTCTCCCTCAAAGGCAGACCGTTCCGCAAACTTTACCTGAATATTCAGACCTCTGTTCCAGAGTTTCCGGTAAAGCTTGTGCTCCAGAAAATACAGGAGGAAAGCACCCGCCAGTAAGATCAGAATCAGCAATTTCTTGTCTCCCGTTCTTTGTTATTTGGTCCAGTCTTCCGTGGGAACTTCGATGCGGCCGATGATCTCGGAGATCACGTCTGCCGCGCCGTTCTTGGTGCCGATCGCACGGTCCAGAACAAGACGGTGTGCAAGCACCGGTACCGCAATGGCTTTGATGTCTTCCGGAACGACATACATTCTGCCCTGCACATAAGCATAAGCCTGTGCCGCATGAAGGAGCGCAAGCGTGCCTCTGGGGCTGACGCCGGAAGAAACGCGTGTCGAATTGCGGGAATCCTGCACGATGCTGACGATGTAATCCATCAGGACCGGATGTACGAAGACATCCTTCATTTCCTGCTGGGCATTGATGATATCCTGACAGCTGCAGACCGGTGAAAGCTCTGCAAGAGGCTCATCCTTGATGTAGCGGTTCAGAATAGCAAGCTCGTCTTCTTTGGAGGGCGTGCCCATGGAGAGCTTCATCAGGAAACGGTCCAGCTGTGCTTCGGGAAGCGGGAAGGTACCGGTGGTCTCTACCGGGTTCTGGGTCGCGATAACGAAGAAGGGAAGAGAGAGCTTTCTGGTCACGCCGTCGACGGTGACCTGTTTTTCCTCCATGCACTCCAGAAGAGCGGACTGCGTTCTGGGAGTCGCACGGTTGATCTCGTCTGCTAAAAGGATATTTGCGAAAACGGGACCTGCCTTGAAGACAAAGTCGCCTTCCTTCTGATGGAAGAAGTTCAGACCGGTCACATCGGAGGGAAGAAGGTCAGGCGTAAACTGGATACGGCTGAATTCGGAGTCGATGGACTTTGCAAGAGCTTTGGACAGCATGGTCTTGCCGGTACCGGGAACGTCATCCAGAAGGATATGGCCGCCTGCCAGAAGCGCGGACAGGATCAGCGTGACCTGATCGTCCTTGCCGATAATGACTTTACTGATATTGGTTCTGATATCATCGAAAATGTGCTGCATAAAGTGTGCCTTTCATGGTCTACTATAAGATAAACATATCATACAACATTTCCTGCCTGAAAAACACCTTTATTCTTTCAGGAATTTTAGAAAATGTATCACAGAAAGCGCCATATTTCAAAAAACACGTAGACAACGGCGGAATAAAAGGTACAATAATATTTATGATACCAAGGTAAAAAGCCGGGTGTTTCACACCGCGGCAGTGCAATGCACGGAGCGGTGCTGAAATCGATCTCAGAAAGGATTCCGAATATGAAAAGACTGACAGGACTTCTTTTGACAATTATACTTCTGACTGCCGAATGTTTTCCCGGCATTTCCGCATCTGTACCGGGGCGGAATTACGGACTGAGCGGCGCAGGTTTTTGGAAGCATTCCGTGAAAACAGAGGAGACCGCCAAAGAAGCGGAAGAAGACGCTGAAGAAACGGAGGAGATCTCCGGAGAAGCAGCTGCCGACGGCTCCGGCTGGGGGCTTTCGCTGGAGGGCGTTCTTGAAATGCCGGCAGACGGCATCGGCGAACCCGGCGTGGATTTCGTTATGCCGGAGGAGGGCGAGCTTTCCGGCTGGGACGAAGACTGTCCCGCACCTTTCTATAATCCGCTGAAAGACCGGTATCTGTACGATTCCGTTGATTACAGAATACAGGGAGAAGCGGATATCAGTTATTTCGAGGAGGACGGCTATACACCTGTCTGCCTTACGGTGACCGGCGAGATCTACGAAATAAGCCTGTATGCGGACGGTATCTCAAAAAACTATTTCCTCTACAAGGCGAAAGAACTCGGCGCCGAGATCTATCCTTCGGAATATGATACAGCGGTCTTCTTTATCCGCGAGGATGCCAATGCGTCCTGGTGGGGAAGCGTTCATGTCGACGAAGGATATAGTGCGTATCTGACGCTTGCAAAGATCCGTACGCTGGAAAACGGCGAAAGTCTGACCCTGAATACGGAGGACAGCTGGCCTGAGGACAGCGATGAACTGTATTTTTACACAGTACCGTCCGAAGGATATCTGCAGTCTATGACACTTGAGTTTATGGACGAATGGGAAGGGCTGGAAAACGGCCTTCACCTGCAGGAGATGGCTTCATAC
>JAZUFC010000088.1:0-8265 GCA_045640465.1 Lachnospiraceae bacterium
TAGCGGGAGGGGGATTTGAACCCTCGACACCGCGGGTATGAACCGCGTGCTCTAGCCAACTGAGCTATCCCGCCACAAGTTCTGCTTCACAGAACTATGATAGGATAACATGTTTTCATTCTGATGTCAACCGGTTTTTCAAGGTTTTTTCGTGTTTTTCACGGAATCGCTTTGATGCCGACTTCCACATAGGCACTCTCAAAGGAGACCACCTGAAACACCTGCATAAAACCGTCCTCAAATTCCTTGCCGGAGGGAATCAGATTGATCCAAAGGTTCTCATGATAAGTGGAAAGCACATCGTACAGTGCATCCAGATTTTTACCGTAATACTCCGGAAACGAAAGCTGTGCGGCCAGATATTCATGCACCTGGCGGCTGTCTTCAAACTGTGAAAAGTCAATCGTAAGATTCTTCATGCTGCCCCTCCTTTTCTGAATTTTCTTTTTGATCTTTCTGAAAAACGATTTGATTTTTCCGATCCTGCGCGTTTTCTTCATAATGATCCTTTCCGTTTCGGACTGCTCTGCTTAATACAGCTGTTCGAAGGTCTCGTAATGATCTTCCGTATAGAAGACCAGACCGTCATTCGAATAAATGATACGCTTGGCATTGCGGTAGCCGCCGTCGAAATCGATATCACATTCGTAATACTTTCTTCCGTTCTTCTTCGGCAGAAGACCTTCGTAGTTGCCGAAATAGCTGCCGCCGATGGACTTGCCGGGCGCTACCTTCCAGAGATTTCCCTTGGATGAATTCCAGCCGAGATCCTCGGCTTCATTCTTGGTGATGTAGTTGGAGGGCAGTTTTCCGTAGGTGTGGATATACAGCGCTACATGCTCTTTATCGGTATACTCGCCGTTCTTTTCGACCGTGATTCCCTGATAGACGGGCTCGGTCTCCTCTTCCGTCGTAGTCGGCGGTACCGTTTCCTTCTCCGTTGTAGTCGGGGGTACCGTTTCCTTTTCCGTTGTAGTCGGGGGTACCGTTTCCTTTTCCGTTGTAGTCGGCGGTACGGTCTCTTTTTCCGTCGTGGTCGGCGGTTCTGTTTCCTTTTCTGTCGTAGTCGGCGGTACCGTCTCTGTCGGAAGCTCTGCGATCTCTTCCTCTTCTTCGTCGTCACCGTACTGAAGGAAATCGACCGTCGACTCCTGATAATCCTCTTCTTCACCGAGCAGCTCGTCGATCAGAATCTCTCCGATGACCTCTGCTGTCTGTTTGCAGCCCGAAAATGCCAGAACCGCTGCCAGAAGCAGGGCGATAATACCAAATCTTTTCTTCATGAGATGTCTCCTTTTCCCGTTACGGACTGTTCAGTCTTCCGCCTTCACGATTCCTGCTTTCCGAAGTCCCTTGAACAGAAGCGGAAGCAGATATGCATACGCTGCAGCCTTCACGATACCGATCACGATCTTTCCGATCAGGTTTCCGAAGACCATTGCCTTGCTGTAATAGCCGAACACCTTGCTGTCGATGTAAAACGCCAGTGTGTTCAGAAGCGTGACCGCGATCGCATCCGCTGCCAGAAGCAGGATCATATACAGCTTACTGTCTGACTTCTGAACTTTTTTTGCAAACAGGCCGACCAGCAGACCGCTGACCACATAAGGCAGTACCCACAGAGGCGTCGTAACCGTCAGACCGTAGCCCGAAAACAGAAGCTGGCTGATAAAAGTGCCCACGCCGCCGATCAGCATACCGTCTATCGGTCCGAAAAGAAGTGCGCCGATCAGGATCGGCAGATTCTCAAATGTCAGTTTCAGATTACCGAAAAGAGTGATCGATACCGCACCCAGCACCGCGCAGAGCGCCGCCAGCATGGCATCGGTTGTCAGCCTTTTGATATTCATTCTGTCTGTTCCTTTCTCTTTCTGCGAAGTTCCGCAAAAAACTGCTTCATCAAAGTGCTGCACTCTTCTCTGAGAATGCCGGACACCACTTCCGCCCGGTGATTGAGCTTCGGCTCCTGCAGCACATTATATACCGACCCGGCAAAACCGGCTTTCGGGTTCATTGCGCCGATCACGACCCGGTCGATGCGTCCCTGGACCAGTGCGCCCGCGCACATCGGACAGGGCTCCAGCGTCACGTAGATCGTGCAGCCTTCCAGCCGCCAGTCGCCAAGTACCTTTGCCGCTTTCCGGATCGCAATGATCTCCGCATGCGCCAGTGTGCTTCCGTCCGTATTCCGGCGGTTATAGCCTCTGGCGATGATCTGCGGCATTTCGAACTCATTTCCTTCGTAATCTCTGGTCCGGACGATCACGCAGCCGATGGGCGTCTCATTCAGTTTCTTTGCCTTCAGCGCCTGCTTCAGCGCTTCCTTCATAAAACGGATATCGTTATCCATGCCGGCCACTCACAAAAGATCGGAAAGTGCCGCAAACTGGGAAAGCGTGAGCATTTCTCCGCGAACATTTTCCGGCAGTCCGGCTTTTTCGAGCGCTTCCAGGATATGTTCTTTTCCGTACTGCGGAAGTGTATTCCGGATCCCGTTCAGAAGCGTTTTTCTGCGCTGGGTAAATGAAGCGCGGATCAGCTCGAACATTTTCTTTTCATCCTGCACACTGACAGGCGGAACCGTTCTCTTTTTCAGACGGATCACCGCGGAGGATACATCCGGCCGCGGCATAAAGCAGTTCTGCGGTACGTTTGCGGCAAGATAGGTCTCCGCGTAATACTGAACAGCAAGCGACAGCGCACCGTAATCTTTTCCGCCCGGTCCTGCAGCCATCCGTTCCGCAACTTCCTTCTGCACCATAACAGTGATGCTCTCCACGGGCGTATCGCCCTCCAGAAGACTCATAATAATGGGCGTTGTGATATAGTAGGGAAGGTTGGCAACGACCTTAAAGGGCCGGCCGCCGCACTGTTCCTCAGAAAGCGCCTTCAGATCCACCTTCAGACAGTCATCGTGGATCACGGTCACATTACTGCATTCGGAAAGCGTATCCTGAAGAATGGGGATGAGCTTGTCATCGATCTCGATCGCAAACACCTTTCCGGCATGTTCCGAGAGTGCCTGCGTCATCGTTCCGATGCCCGGTCCGATCTCTACCACGCAGTCCTCCGGTCCGAGTTCCGCCGCTTTCACGATCTTGTCGAGCACATGCTCGTCGATCAGAAAATTCTGGCCGAAACGCTTGCTGAAGGTAAAGCCGTATTTTTTCAGGACTTCTATGGTGTTTTTCGGATCGATCAGCTTCTCCAAATGTGTTCTCCTTATCAGTTTCCGATCCGGTACAGCCGGTTTGCATTCTCCCAGGTCACTTCCTCCAGCCGCTCTTCGGAAATACCGCGAAGCGCTGCGATCACGGGGACCACATCATGCAGATTCCGGGAATCGTTCCGCTTCCCGCGGTTCGGTACCGGTGCAAGATACGGACTGTCTGTTTCCAGAAGCAGCCTGTCTTCAGGCACGTATGCCGCAACCTCTTTGGCATGTCTGGAATTTTTAAACGTCACCACGCCGCCGAGCGCGATGTAATAGCCAAGGTCCAGAAACTGCCTTGCCATCTCTGTCGAGTAGGAAAAGCAGTGGATGATGCCTGCGCCGTCACCGGTATACAGGCTTTTCAGAATATCGTATGTATCTTTTGCCGCTTCACGGGAATGGATAATGACCGGAAGATCGAGTTCTTTTGCAAGCTCCAGCTGACGGATGAACCATTTTTTCTGGATCTCCGGCCCCAGTTCTCTGTCATAATAATCAAGACCGATCTCACCGATTGCAGCAGTATGACCGCCCCGCTTCAGGCCGTTCTCCTGTGCCAGCGACCGGATCGTTTCCATATCCGCTTCGGTAAGGGCTGCGATCCCGTCCGGATGAACACCGAGCGCGGCATAGATAAAGTCATATTTCTTTGAAAGTGCCAGCGTAGACTGTACGGAATCCATATCCGCAGCCACGTTGACCACGCGGCCGATGCCGCTTACCGGAAGGGAGGCAAGTACTGCCTCCCTGTCCGAATCATATCGTGCGTCATCGTAATGCGCATGTGTATCAAATATCATAATCTGTCTAACAGTGCCTTCTGTGCATCCTCGTAGCCGGGCTTTCCGAGAAGGGCAAACATGTTCTTCTTGTAGCTTTCAACGCCGGGCTGGTTGAACGGATTCACGCCGAGCATATAGCCGGAAACGCCGCAGGCAAACTCATAGAAGTAGAACAGCTGACCGAGCGTGTAAGGCGTCTGGTCCTTTACATGGATCATCAGGTTCGGAACATCGCCGTCGGTATGTGCCAGAAGCGTACCCTTCATTGCGCACTTGTTGACAAAATCCATGTCCTTGCCTGCCAGATAATTCAGGCCGTCCAGATCCTGCTCTTCCTTCTGAAGGATGACAGTCTCTTTCGAGGATTCGATATCGACGACCGTCTCAAACATGATGCGGGTGCCTTCCTGAATGAACTGACCCATGGAGTGCAGATCGGTCGTAAAGTCAACGGATGCCGGGAACAGGCCCTTGTTGTCCTTGCCTTCGGATTCGCCGAACAGCTGCTTCCACCATTCCGCAACATAATGGAAGGAGGGCTCATAGTTGGAGGTCAGCTCCACGGACTTGCCGTTTGCGAGGAACAGATTTCTGACTGCCGCATACATCATGGAGTCGTTTTCGTCCGTGCCGTTTTCAAGACACAGCGTACGCATATCCTGCGCGCCGCGCATCAGTTCACTGATATCAACGCCGGTTGCTGCGATCGGAAGAAGACCGACTGCGGTGAGTACGGAATAACGGCCGCCGACATCGTCCGGAACAACGAAGGTCGCATAGCCTTCTGCATCCGCCAGACTCTTCAGCGCACCCTTTGCCTTATCGGTGGTGGCATAGATCCTCTTGGCAGCTTCTGCCTCGCCGTACTTCTTCTCCAGCATTTCCTTGAAAATACGGAATGCGATCGCGGGCTCCGTGGTGGTACCGGACTTGGAGATAACGTTCACGGAGAAATCTCTGTCGCCGATGATGTCGATCAGATTCTTTAAATATGTACCGCTGATGGAATTGCCTGCATAATAGATCTCAGGCGCCTTGCGGCTTTCCTTCGGCAGATTGTTGTAGAAGCAGTGATTCAGAAATTCATTGGCTGCACGTGCACCCAGATAGGAACCTCCGATACCGATGACAACGAGCACGTCGGAATCCTCACGGATCTTTGCCGCAGCCTTTTCGATACGGTCGAATTCATCCTTGTCATAATCAACCGGCAGATCGATCCAGCCGAGGAAATCGTTTCCCGCGCCGGTCTTTCCGAGAAGCACGCCGCGTGCCTCTTCCGCCTTTTTCTTCATGTCGTCCAGTGCCTTCTCATCAAAGAAGGATACCGCTTTTGAATAATCAAATCTTACGTTCTTGTCCATGTTTTCCAGCCTTTCTGCTTCTCCTCCGGAGTTTCCTCCTCATAATTGCGCCCGTATGCTCCGGCCGCATCTTCCGTTGCTGTATTTTCCGAAACCTGATTCCGCATCAGTGAATTCAGGAAACTATTCGGAACAAGTATACTATTTCCTGTCCGTTGTTTCAAGAGAATTCCCATGCTGATATGATCTTTTTCCTGTCCTTTTCCGTTCTTTTCTGCAGAGGACTCTCTCCTGTCCGCTGCAGTATGCTTTTCATCCGGACCTTCGCCTCATTCGCGCTCCCCCGTGATCGCGCCGTTCCTGTCCGCATAGAAGAGAAGGAACACGGAAACGACCAGTACGACCGCTTCATAAATGCCGAAGGTGTACCAGATGATCTCCGGTCCGAAGATCCGCGGAAGGATGAGGATCACGAGACTGTTCACGACAAAGCTTCTCAGAATATTGATGATCAGTGCATGAGCCGTCCGGGTCGTGGAATACAGATAGCCCGAAATGATCACGTTCGCCGCCTGCACCACAAAGCCCCAGGCATATTTCGGCATGCAGGAAACAGAACGCTCCAGCGTCTCTCCCTCAGCACCGAACAGGACGCAGATGGGCCTCGAAAGCAGCAGGATCCCGCCGGTCACCAGAACGGAACCCGTGACAGCAATGATCAGGCCTGCATGCAGATAGTATTTCAGATCCTTTTCCTCCTTCGCGCCGTAGCTTTTTCCGAGGAGCGGCTGAAGTCCTTCCGCCGTGCCCGAAAAGATCGACACGGAGAAACAGGCAATATAACAGATGATAGAATATACATTGACCGCCGTGTCGCCCTGCATCCGGACGAGAAGTGTATTGGTCAGGATCGTGGACAGCGGCACGCCGAACTGCGCGACACACTCCGGAGCGCCTCTCAGCAGCATTTTCTTTACGGTACTGCCTTCAAAGCGGAACCATGCAAAATGCAGCTTTCCTCTTTTCAGGAAAAAGTGCGTGAGCGTGATCAGAGAACCGATCGTCTGGGCAATGCCGGTGGCGATCGCAGCACCCTTCAGTCCCATCTGAAGCGGGAATATCAGAAGCCAGTCAAGGAATATATTGATGAGCGTGCTGATGATCAGCCCGGCACTGACGAGCACCGGCGCCCCGTCTGTCCGGGCAAAGCCGGACGCCGACATTGCAGCACCGATCGGAATCATAAAAGCCGCATACCAGAACAGATAATCGCAGGTCGGTCTCAGAAAGTTCTCGTTTGCTCCCAGAAGCACTGCGATCGGTTTCGTAAAAAGCACGCCTGCCAGACAGAAAAACACGCTGATCACCATCGTCAGCGCAAAAGACTGCATGAATACGCGGTTCGCCCCTTCTTCATCCTCGCGTCCCATACGGATCGCGGAAATAGTCAGGCCGCCGATCGTTGTCAGCATGGTCAGCGCAGAGAAGATCATCACATAAGGAAATGCAATGTTGACCGCTCCGAGTGCATCCATGCCTGCTCCCCGGCCCACAAAGATACCGTCGACGATCGTAAACAGAAAGATACTGAGAGAACTCAATATCGTCGGCAATACATACTCTATCAGATTTCTGACTCTGCTGTTCTTCATAAATGTCTCCTCCGGCCGGCACGGTCCTCATGCCGTGCACAAAAAACGGCAGGTCCGCGCACCTGCTGCTCAAGTCACCCCGAACTGCAGGTGAAGATCTGCTTCTTTTTTATTCTATCACAGACGGACACATCAAAAAAGACTTTTGAAGAATTTCTTCACACATTTTTCAAAGTCCATCGATGCCGCCTGTATTGACTTTGCCTCTGTTCTTATGTACAATGAACTCATCAGAGTATCCGGTCCGCTCCGGCTGCTCTCAAGGTCAACGAAATGCAAAGGAGGACCCTCGTATGGTTCAGTTAATCGCCGGCGAAAAGGGCAAAGGAAAAACAAAATACTTACTGGATATGGCAAACGAAGCGATCAAAAATGCAGACGGCCATATCGTTTATATTGATAAAAACCAGAAACACATGTATGAGCTGAACAACAAGATCCGTCTGATCGATGCTTCCCGCTATCCCTTAAAGAGCGGCGATGAATTTATCGGTTTTATCTGCGGCATCGCTTCTCAGGACCACGATCTTGAGCTCATCTTCCTGGACAGTTTCCTGAAACTGACCAAGACAGAGGAAACTCCTTCCGATTGTGAGGAATATATCCGTCAGCTTCAGGACATCAGCAAGCTGTGTTCCGTAAACTTCGTCATCAGCCTTTCCATCAATAAGGAAGACCTGAGCCCCGAGATTCAGGAACTTGTTACCATCGCACTGTAAAACGATCTCTCCCGCCCTTCTGCACATCGTGCAGGGCGTTCCAATCAGAAGCCCCGGCAGTTACTGCCGGGGCTTCTTCTGCTTTTCACAGCATATCCTTCATCATGCTTCTTCAGCAACGATCATATAAGCCTGATATTCCATAGTATAGCCGGGAATGTTCAGCCCTGCCTGCATCAGCGCTTCGCCGCTGAAGGTCCGCTGTCCGTCAAACAATGCCTTCTCGCGTTCGCTCAGTTTTTCCGCCTGACAGCCGGAAACGATGCGGAGCGTATACCGGCTTCCCGGGTTCAGACCCTTCAGCTTCACGAAGGGGGTGACCGGATTGGCCTTCACCTGACGGTAGACCGCGCTTATGACCGCTCTGTGTCCGTCCTTGTCGGCTTCCTCCCAGACACAGCACATATCACTGTCCGGACCGCTCAGCCGGTAGTAATCGCCGTACTCAATGGTCTCATAGAGCTCCCGGAATGTAGCGATCTGCGCTTTCACCGCCTGCTTGTCCTCCGCTGACATTCTGTTCAGATCCAGTTCATAGCCGAAGCTTCCGGACATGGCCACAGTCCCGCGGGTATAAATGGGTGTGCTCCGACC
>JAZUFC010000089.1:0-3756 GCA_045640465.1 Lachnospiraceae bacterium
TTTTTTGGCTCTTTTCCTTCTTTATCTCCCGCTCTCTTCCGAGGATCCTGTCTGTAACGCTTACGTCTGAAGCTTTCGTACTGTTTCCGTATACTTCGCTCTTTACCCGGTTCAGGCCCGTGATCTTTCTGCCGTGCTCGGAAATCGGTTGATCGCCATAAGAAAACGCATCGGAGTTTTTTACCGATGCATTCTCTCTGTTCACTTTTACGGGCGTTTTTGCGGCTGTCTCTGTTCCGGTGAACCGGCTGTCTTTCCTGTTCAGAACCGTTTCCGGAACGCCTTCTTTTTCTGTGCCGGCTGCCTTAACGGGTCCTGACGGTCTTTCCGGTACGTTTTTTTTCTTATCGGATACAGGCATCATTTCCTTTCCCTGTTCCGGTTTTACAGAAGCATTTTCTGTATGACGCGTAACGGAAATATTACTGCTCTCTTCTTCTCTGTGAAAGACGACTGCCTGCGATCTTTTATCATCCTTATGAATGACTTCGGCACTCTTCGCGCCGGATACGTTCCTATCTACTTTTACAGCTGCCTTCCGGTCACGAGACGAAAGGATGTTATGTTCTGTTTTGATCTTTTCGTCTCTAAAAAGCATCTTATCCCGCCTTTCTTGCCTTTTCGTCTCCTGATGTCTTAATCAGGGAATAGAGTTCTGGATACTCGTCACAGTCGAGTGTGTTATCGATCGGGATCCTCAATGCACCTGCACAGAGCAGACCGCAGCCTGGTTTCGGGTCTGTGAGCACTGCAAGCTCCGCTTCCGAAAGATGTAAAAACTCACCGAGGTTCTGCCGGTCGATCTGGGAGAGCCCCAGGGCCATGATAAAGTTCGTGTTTGACATGATCTCCTGTCCTTCCTGCGTGGCAAGAAGGGCGTTGGTGTTCTGCATGATCCCCGTCGGAACGCCGTTAAATGCTCTCAGCATCGCCCAGATCTTCGATAAGAACCGGGTTGCGGAGACCGATGTCAGAATCGACTGCATCTCATCGATGTAGGTCCAGGTCCAAAAATCTTTCTTTCTGTTTTCAATGGTCTTGTTATAAATCTCATTCAGGCAGACATACAGACCGAGATTCCTTGCGCCGGCACCGAGTTTCGAGATATCATAGACGATCAGACGTCTTGAAGTATCAACATTCGTTCTGTTCGAGAAGATCTGCAGATTTCCGATCGCATACATCTCGATCGCGACTGCGATATCCTTTGCTTCCGGCTCTTTCTGTTCCTTGAGTGCGAAATACAGGTCTTTAAGCGTCGGAGAAGCTGCCTTGTCGATCGTTCTATCACCGAGCGTATCCATATGCTCGATGTACGGCTGATAGATCCTGCGTGTGCAGCGGTCTACGATAGAAGCCTGCACTGCTGTAAGATTTGAATGCGTCATGATCTCCACAAGCCCCAGTAAGAAATCCGCTTTTGTGGATAACGGATCCACGCCGTCAGCAAGTGAAAGATCAAGATCCAGCGGATTCATAAATGTCTTGGTTCCGGCTGCGACATTGATGACTTCACCTCCGAGCTGCCGTGCAAAATCGACATATTCGCCCTTCGGGTCTATGATGAGCACGGTATTCTTACTGCTCTTCATGAGTACCATCAGCTGTTCCAGCTTTGCCTGACCGCTCTTTCCGGTGCCCGGTGCGCCGTAATAGAGCCCGTTATAGTTCTTATTGCTGAGGCGATTATAAAATACCTGATTTTTTGAGATCTGATTTGTGCCGTAATTCAGCCCGTTCGTCTGTTCAAGCTCAAGTGACGTGAATGGGAAGAACACAGCGGCCGTCTCCGTTGTCGCAAATTTGCGTTCTTCAATATAGTTCCGTCCTAAAGGAAGACAGGTGTTGAGCCCTGCTTCCTGGCGAGCGAATACGGTCCGAATGGGTGCCTGACGGCCGCTCGCGACCGCGCATAACTGCTTCGCCGCATCGTCAAGAGCCTTCTTCGAGTCAGCGAAAATGCACACGCTCAGAGTTACGTAGTAAGCTTTCTGACGCCGGTTGACAAAATCGTTCATCAAATCAAGGGATGCTCGGTACGCATTTTCAAGAGAGAACGGAGCTTCCCCGTCTCTGGCGCTCCGTTCCGCTTCCAGTGCCGTGTTCTGGTTTTTGATCATCCTGATCGCTGTCGCCTTCTTGATCGGCTCAAAAATAATAGAAACAACGGATGAACAGTTCAGATTGACGATATCCTGTAAAAACTCTGTTGTGAGCTCCACCGGAATACGCTGGAGTGCCATTGCCTTACCATAGGCATTCCCGAGCGTGAAGAAATTGTTCTTAAACATCATGCCGGACGGCGCAACAACATCTTTTGTGGTCTGCCCCATTTTATGCATGGTACGAAGAGAGAATGTCGGGGAGTCATCGCTTTTCTTTCTCGCGTTCTCGAAAACGCTTTCTCCGTCCTGATTATAAATATCAAATAAGAACCGGAGCCGGTCGGGAGTTGAGATGGGATCCGCAGAAAGAGAGGGAAGGATCCGGCGCATGGCAAGCGCTATGCGTGAATCCATCGCGTCGAGCGCTGCCTTGGCGCGCAGCGTGTCCTCTTCTGCTACGGAAATGATCAGCTGTTTTTCCTGTTTGAGACCGTTCCTGCCCTTAATGACCCTGTTCGTGATGAGCTTATTGACCTGCTGACGCCGTGCGTTCAGGGAATCCTGTTCGGGAGAGAAAAGTACTTTTTCCAGAAGCTCACGCTTGCTGTTCTCTTTCTGATTCTTGATCACGATCTGCATCGTAGCATTCTCGTCGATCGAATCGATCAGCTGCTCGTATGCGCGATAGATCCGAAGCTGTTCTTCGTCAGATGAGGTCTCAAAATTGACTTCTCCGAGCTCATACGCTTTTGAAAAGTATCCGTCTTCCGTCTCTATGATACCGTCATCGTATACAAGCTTATACGGAATGGAATCCTTTGTTGTTTTGCGGATATTTCGTTTCATCTGATCCCCCTGTATTCCCGGTGTCTTCTGATCTTGACCTTCTTCTTTGTTTTTTTCCTGTAATATACCGTGTTTCCGTCACTGATGCGTTTCGGTTCTGAAATGACCGAGGTCCTGATAAATCCTTTAATGTATGCTGACGGTGAAGTCTCCGACTCCGGATACCAGCCGATCAGAAGGAGCGGAAACATGACCACGAGCGCGATCAGGATCCTCACAGCAAAATCGATCGGCAAAAATAAAAGGATGAATGCTGCCGGGATCAGCGCAAGGATCAGATATATAAGCTGTCTTGCCGTAATAATGCCGCCGATCTTTGGCGGTCTTTGTTTGATGTCCGGCGTGGTCGTAACCCTGATCATTTGTTATGCTCCTATTATGTCTCTTGCGATCTGTGATGACTGGTTCATGAGCGCCTTCGCAGCGGATCTGATGCAGATAATCGCTCCAAAGGGGCCGATACTTCCTAAGAATGTATTCATATTATCCTGAAGCGAGATCCCGCTTTCACTGAATGATACCCAGTTCATAGCGTATATCGAACACGTAATAATGATCACATACATGGCCATCCGGATATACAATCCGAAATAGCCTTTCAGATAACGTACTCCCGGGCTTCTGATACCGTCTGTAACAACATCAGCTACTGCGATCGGGATAAAGATCCGTCTGATTACGATCTCAAACACGAGACCATAGCATGCTACGATAATGGAATAGAAGGTAAAATACAGTGAGATCAGTAAACTGATCAGCATGATTGCATTGATGATGAGGCTCGATCTGCTGAGTGCTGCTCTCA
>JAZUFC010000090.1:0-6546 GCA_045640465.1 Lachnospiraceae bacterium
CTATACGAAGGAAAAGGAAAGCGGCGATCTCTACATCGAGTAGCTTGTCGCCGGACTTCACGGACACGAGAACATCCGCGTGGTCACGTCGGACGGCATGATCCAGCTTTCCGCACTCCGTTCCGGCGTGACCCGGCTTTCTTCGCGGGAGTTCCTTCTGGAAGTGGAGAGAACGGACGAAAAGATCCGTGAGGTCGTGGAAAAGGCAAAGGCCGGAAGCCGCGTGACGATCGGAGACGAGGTGCATCTTCAGGCGGAGGAAGAAGAAACATAAATGAGACATTCATTTCGAAAAGCAGCCGGATTCATGCTGACTGTCTGCCTGTTTGTTTCAGTGCTTGCCGGGAAGGGGATCAGAACCGAAGCGGCAGGAGCGGGATATTCCGGGATCATCTGGATCGGCGATTCACGCTTTGTCATACTCGATCAGGTCGTTGTCACGAAGCCGGACGACATCTTCATTCATGAAGCCGGTATGTATTATGACTGGTTTCAGGACACGGCGGTGCCGAAGCTTCGGAAGATCCTGAATTCGGATCCGTCCTATCAGGTGGTCATCAATATGGGTGTGAACGACTGCCAGCTCCGGTGCTGCGGAGAAGAAAATTATCAGGCATATAATTACGTATCTCTGATCAATTCGCTGATACAGGAGTTCCCTGATACAAAATTCTATTTTGCTTCGGTGGGGCATCTGGACAGCGATGTGGAACCGGTGTTTGTGACAGCTGTCAGAATGAACGCTTTTGTGGACGAGTTTAATGACGTGATGCGTTCACGCTGTGCGGCTTCCTATCTGCCGCTCGGAGAATACCTGATCGAAAACGGTTTTTCGACACTGGACGGCATTCATTTCGACGAAGTGACCTGCAAAAAGATCTACGATTATGTCAGCGGGGTCCTTGACGGGAAAAAAGGATCTGCTCTGCCGTCAGGGAAAAAACCTGTGACGCCCGCAGCGCCGGCACCCGTTTTTTCCGGCATGCTTGCAAGAGACGGAAAGATCTACTGTCTTGAAAACGGTGCCGTTTCCCATTATACCGGCATCGGCAGGTATCAGGGCGCATGGATGATCGTGAAGGACGGGATCGCGGAAACATCTCTTTACGGCCTTCAGTGGTATGAAGGAAAGCTCTACAGTCTGGACGGCGGAAGAGTCGATGAAAGCAGTACCGGGATCTTCGAAAAAGACGGAAAACGGTATTTTTTGTATATGGGTACGATGAGGACCGGTTTCTCCGGCCTGATGCAGGAAGACGGAATGATCTTCCGTGTGAGAAACGGTATCGTGAAGGAAGCATGGACAGAGGAGGAATTCCGCGGACTGAGTCCTGAAAAACAGTCTGCCCCGTGGATCCGGAACACACGGATCATCACGCCGGAGACCTACAGTCCGCAGTAATATCGGAGGACAGATGGAACTGAAAAAACTCCAGGAAAAAGTGATCCTGATCGGTGTGCAGGAGGACGGAAAGCCGGATATCCAGGCTTCTCTTTCGGAACTTTCGGAGCTTCTGAAGACCGCAGGAGCGGAAGAAGCGGGCCGGATCGTGCAGAACCGGGAAAGCATTCATCCGGGCACCTACATCGGAAAAGGCAAAATTGAAGAAACAAAGACGCTCATCAATATGTCCGAGGCTAACGCCGTGGTCTGCGATGACGAGCTTTCCCCCGCACAGATGAAGAATCTGGAGGATGCGCTCGATATCAAGGTGCTGGACCGGACGATCGTGATCCTCGATATTTTCGCTTCGCATGCGCGGACTTCGGAAGGAAAGATCCAGGTCGAACTGGCGCAGCTCCGGTATTCCATGACGCGCCTTCAGGGCTTCGGTGCATCCATGTCCCGGTTAGGCGGCGGCATCGGCACGAGAGGCCCCGGTGAAAGCAAGCTGGAAACGGACAGACGGCGGATCCGTACGCGGATCTCCCAGCTGAAAAGAGAGCTTTCGGAGGTCGTGCAGCACAGAGAAGTCACCAGACAGAAGCGTCAGAAGAATCACATGGTGGTGGCGGCGATCGTCGGGTATACGAACGCAGGAAAGTCCACGCTTCTGAACGCGCTGACGAACGCATCGGTGCTTTCCGAAGACAAGCTGTTTGCCACACTGGATCCGACAACGCGTTCGTGCGTTCTTCCTTCCGGGCAGATCATCCTTCTGACGGATACGGTCGGGTTCATCAACAAACTTCCGCATCATCTGATCGATGCTTTCAGAAGCACCCTGGAAGAGGCGCGCTATGCGGATCTCATCATTCATGTGGTGGATTCCTCCAATCCGGACAGAGATCTGCAGATGGAAGTTGTCTACAGGACACTTTCGGATCTTGATGTAAAGGACAAGCCTGTGATCACTCTGTACAACAAGTGCGACAGACCCGATCCGTGGCCGATCCACCGTGATCCGAAGGCTGACAAGGTGTTGTCCGTATCCGCATTGACAAAAGAAGGCCTTCCGGAGTTTATGGATGCGCTGGAAACAATGCTCCGCGAGAACAGACAGTATCTGGAGACCGTGATCCCCTTTGCGTCGGCCGGAAAACTGAACCGGATCCGTGAGGCGGGACAGCTTCTGTCGGAATCCTACGAAGAGGACGGGATCCATGTGAAAGCATACGTTCCGAAGGATTTCTACTTCTGACCGGAATACAGGCCGTGAATCAAAAAGAGGGCGGGAACGCCCGGAAAGGACATATATGAAGCTTGAACTGAAACCCTGTGAAAACAATAACCTGATCTCCTGTGGTACGCTCGAGACCTTTGAGACGGAGATGGTGACTTACGAGGATCACAGAAAGAGAATGATCCGTGTGTGGCTTCCGGAGGATTATGACGGCGTGAAGCGCTTCCCGGTCATCTACATGCATGACGGTGAAGCCCTGTTCGAAAACGATTTCGGCTTTGCCGCACTGGATATGGACAAGGTGCTGACGGCACTGAAGGCAGAGGGGATCTCTGCGATCGTGGTCGGCATCGACAGCGGACGCACCACCAGAGGCGGCGAGCTGACGCCCCCGTTCCCGAGAGGCGAAAGCGGCGCGGTCATCAACGGTGTGAAGATCCCGATCCTCGAACCCAGCACGACGCCGGACTATGCGCGCTTTGTCGTGGAATATCTGAAACCGGACATCGATGAAAAGTACATGACGCTTCCGGACATGGAAAACACCTGTATCGGCGGCGTTTCCGCAGGCGGTTCCGCATCCTTCTACATGATGCTCACCTATCCGGAGATCTTCGGAAAGGCGATCATCTGCTCACCGGGCTTCCCGATGTTCGATCCGGAGAAGTTCCTTTCTTATGTGGAAAACTACGATATCGAAAAACTGAAGGATCACCGTCTGGTCTTCTATAACGGAGATCAGGGGATCGATGTCACGAGCGTCGATCTGGTCCTTGCCGTTTACCGGATCCTCAAAAAGCGCGGACTGGACAGACGCCAGACCATGTTCATTTTCGACAGCCGTCAGACGCATTACAATGCCGCATGGAGAAAATACATGCCTGAGTTTCTGCGCTTCCTGTTCCTTCAGGACAATTCCGCGGAGTTTCCGCCCGAAAGACCGTAAAATATACAGGTCCGTCATTCCTGCTTTAGCGGTTGTGAAATGACGGAAGGTGTGTTAAGATAAATTCAGCATGATCGTTCGGGGCATAAAGACCTGCTCCGAAACTATAGAAAGACAGATATAAGGAGACAGACATGGCAGAAAATTGTACACATGACTGCAGCACCTGCGGAGAGAACTGTGCGGACAGAAGTGCACCGCAGAGCTTTCTGGCAGAGCAGAACGCAAATTCAAACGTCAAAAAGGTGATCGCTGTCGTATCCGGCAAGGGCGGTGTCGGCAAATCACTTGTCACTTCGTTAATGGCTTCCGAGATGCGCCGCCGCGGACACAAAACGGCGATCCTCGATGCGGATATCACAGGACCTTCCATTCCGAAGTCTTTCGGCATCAAAGAAAAGGCACACGGCACGGAAAGCTCCATCTTCCCGGTGAGTTCCTCTACCGGCGTGGAGATCATGTCCATCAATCTGCTGCTGCCGAACGATTCCGATCCCGTCGTCTGGAGAGGACCGATCATCGGCGGAACCGTCAAGCAGTTCTGGTCTGATGTGGAATGGGGCGATGTGGATTACATGTTCGTGGATATGCCTCCGGGAACCGGCGACGTACCGCTTACGGTATTCCAGTCTCTTCCGGTGGACGGCATTCTGGTCGTGACAAGCCCGCAGGAGCTCGTCGGCATGATCGTGGAAAAGGCTGTGAAGATGGCCAATCTCATGGACGTTCCGGTACTGGGCCTCGTGGAGAACATGTCCTATTATGAGTGCCCGGACTGCGGAAAGAAGCATCAGATCTTCGGTGAGAGCCACATTGACGAGCTGGCTGCGAAGTATGATATCAGCGCAGTTTCCAAGCTCCCGATCGATCCGGAACTGGCAAAAGCCTGTGATGACGGCGACATCGAGGACTATAAGTGTGCGGCACTGAACAATATGGCGGATCTTCTGGAAAAGCTGGGGTGACGGTTTGAAAAAAGAGGCACAGGTCAAAGAAGAAAAGAAGAATGTGATCGTAAAAACGAAGGCGCTTGCAGGAAAGGCAAAGAAGGGCGTAAAAGCCTTCAAATTCTGCAAAAAATATGTGTATCCCGGGATCCTTCTGTCTTTTGCGGCGGTTGCCTATGCCGTATTTGATGTGCCGATACCGGAAAAACCGAAGCCGAAAAAGAAAAAGAAATAATAAAACAGGCGCTTAGGCGCCTGTTTTTTATACCGGCATATTCATTTCATAGATCCGTTTCATGCCTTTCATGAGAAGGTACGGGTCGTATGTGACTTCATGCCTCATATAAGGGATGATGTAAGGCGAAAGGCCGCCGGTCGCGGTCACAGAAACCTTCATGCCGGAAGCTTCTTCGATACGGTCGATCATGGCGTCGGCCATGCCGGCTGTACCGAAGATGATGCCGGACTTCATCGCATCCGCCGTATTGGAGCCGATCACAGACTTCGGTCCTTCCAGCGTGATGTCTGGAAGGGAAGAGGTGCGCCCCCAGAGGGAGTTTAACGAAGTGCGGACGCCGGGGCAGATATAGATGCTTTTCAGAACCGGAAGAGAGGAACCATTTTCCGGTCCTTTCTGCTGCGGAAGGACTGCGGAGCAGACCGTTGCGGTACCCATGTCAAAGGTGACGAAGGGCGCACGGAAAAATGTGGATGCGCCCGCCGCGTCGCAGAGGATATCCTGACCGACGGTGGAAGGAATATCCATTCCGTTTTCAAAGGGCAGATCAAGTTCATGCGAAATACAGAGCACAGGGCATCTGAAGACCCGTCTGAGGCTCCCGTTCAGCTTTTTTGCGGCTTTCGGCACGACGGACGAAAGAACACACCCCGAAATATCGGAAGGGCGGAAACTGTGCATTTTGAGGATCATGCGAAGAGCGCGTTCGTATTCGGACACGGTCTTCTCCGGATCCGTATGGAGACGTTCGAAGAAGAGCGGCGTATCGTCTCCGTCCGGCATGAGGGCGATGCAGATGTTGGAATTTCCGATGTCAACGGTCAGAAGCATGTCCTGTCACCTCCTGTTCATAGATGAGTGAGAGACCCTTCAGGATCAGGTGCCGGTCTTCGATCACCCGGTGCTTCATATAGGGGATCACAAAGGCGGACAGATGTCCGCAAATCACGACAGACGCACTCTTCAGTGCCGGATCCTCCATGATCCTGTCAAGGATCCCGTCGATCATGCCGGCGTTTCCGAAAACGGCACCGGCATTGATGCAGTCCTCCGTATTGGTCGCGTATACATGATCCTGCAGGCGGAGAGGAAAGGCGGAAAGCTGGGCCGTGCCGCCGAAAAGCTCGGAAAGCGCCGACTCCATACCGGGAAGGATCACACCTCCGAGATAATGTTTTTCTCTGCTGATCACGCAGACAGAGGTCGCGCTGCCCATATCCACGACGATGACGGGAGCTCCGTACAGGCTGACTGCGGCCACGGAATCCGCGACGAGGTTCATTCCGAGGACCTTCGGGTCATCGAGCGCAATGTGCAGACCGCGCAGTTTATCAAGTTCGACTTCCAGCGGCTCAAAGGAGAAGAGCCTGCGGACAGCCTCTTTCATGACAGGCAGGATCTTCGGAACGACCGAGGAGATGATGCCTCCCGAAACCTCCTTCGGATCGACGCTGTTTTCGGAAAACAGGCGGTAGAGGTCGATCGCGTATTCCAGATCGGTCTTCTTCACATCGGAGGGAAGAAAACCGACAAACACCGGCGTGCGTTCCTGCATGCAGCCGATCGTGATATGTGCATTTCCGATATTCACGGTTAAGATCATGGCAGATTATCCTTTATATCTATGTCTGGCGAGTCAATAAGGCTCTCATACCCATGCGTGAGCAGGCTCACGCATGGTACTGTGACAGCAATTATGATACCGCACCGCTTCGTGCGCTGCACTCCCGCGGTGCGAAACACTCGAAACTTTCGCCTTTTTCTGCGAAACACGCTTCGTTTCTCGTGTTT
>JAZUFC010000091.1:0-8422 GCA_045640465.1 Lachnospiraceae bacterium
TGTTATCAGGCAGCAGGCTGTGATCTGAAGATCTTCGGCGGCAGCTTTACGGCATCCGGCGGAACTTACTTCAGCAAGACCAGTCCCGCGGTCGGGGAAGGAATGAGTGAAGTATTCGGTAACGGCACGATCACGACTCCGGACGGCATCGGACTGTTCGAAACGGCGACAGGAAAGCCGTACGAAAGAGGATTTGCCCAAACACCGTGGATCGATCTTATCAAAGGTACGTCTGTATCCTTCTATGCTGCTCCTGAAGCAAAGAAGACACCGGTCAGTTATCTGTTCTGCAATGCGGACGGCCGGTTTGAAACAGGAAGCTGCACAGAGTATTCTGTCATCAACAGAAATTCCACCCGCCTGACGGATGGCTGGTATGTGCTTGACGAGAGCGGAACCATAGGTGAAATGGCTGTGGTCACAGGCGACGTCCGTCTGATCTTGAAGGACGGCTGTGATCTTAATGTGCTCGGAGGCATCCGCGTCAACGAGGGGAACAGTCTGACAGTCTATGCGCAGTCGGAAGGCAGCAATATGGGTTCACTGACTGCGGAATGCAGCATCATATACGGAAGCGGTATCGGCAGCGCCAGCGGTCTGAACGGCGGCGCGGTGACGATCCACGGAGGAAAAGTGACCGCAACCGGCGGCGCAAACAGTGCCGGTATCGGCGGCGGAAGCTATGATATACATACCGGTCTCGGAAGCACAGGCGGAAGTCTGACCGTATATGGCGGTGATGTGACAGCAATGGGCGGCGAGTTTGCTGCCGGTATCGGCGGCGGCTATCTCGGAAGCGGTTCCGACGTAGTGATCTACGGCGGACATGTGACCGCACTGGGCGGCTGCAGCGGCGCTTCCGGAATCGGAAAAGGCATGAACGGTACGTCGGGCGGCAGACTGACTGTCTTCGGCGGAACGCTTGATTCCTACGGCGGCAGTGCTGTGGACGGCGTTGCGGCAGATACGGTTCTGATCTCTCCGCTGAACGGATCCGATATCCGCGTCAGGACCGAAAACGATGTTCAGTTAAGCGGTTCGCCTTTCGAGACGGAAACAGATATCACGGAAAGGCTGGCGAGACATTATGAAGTACACATTGAAGGTTCTTCGGACGCTCTGCCTCCCGTAAACCCGGAAGGACCGCTTTATCCGGATACCGGTGACAGAAGCGGCGTGCTTTATCTGTTTATCCTCTTTGCTGTTTGCGGCGCGGTGCTGCTCAAAGCGGCAGTATCCGGCATCCGGAAAAAACGCAGCTGACAGAAGCAGAGATTCTGAAATAAAGAAAGGGCCTTGTGTTCGGTCGAACACAAGGCCCTTATGTGTGTGCGAGGGATTCATTGACTTCGTGCCTGCAAAGTGCCCTTTTGGGTACGAGGAGGCACTTGAATCTCGTAAGGACATGGAGCACGTAGGGCTCCTCCTATTCGTTTTATGCCCAGGGGTCTTCTTCTTTCGGAATGCGGATGGAACCTAAAAGCATCTGGCCCCATTCGAACCACTGACCGGTGGAAGGCTTCCTGCGAAGCTTGATCTCGCGCGGAGAATCGGCTCCGTTTGACACCGCGAAGAGTGTTGCGTAGTTTTCCTCCTGATAGCTGTACGGATTATCGCTGATCGTCAGTGTATAGGGAAGCACAGGCGTATAGGCGTTTTCAGGGGTGGCTCCCGCAAAATAGGAATACGGGATGTAGGATGCTCCGTAGCCGAGTCTGTCACGCAGAAACTGCTCTTCAAAAGGCGATACAGGCTGCGGACCCTTCAGATAATTCAGCATGGCAATGCACTGCTCAGGGCTGTTTTTGTATTCGCAGAGGGCAAGAATATCCAGTGCGGCGACTGCAAAAGGATCTGTCAGTGCCGCTTCCGGAAGTGCCTGAAGTTCCTCGAGTGTATGCGGTAATGCGGAAAAAGTAAACGTTTTCTGTGCCATAAGACACCTCCTGTTATCTGATGTGAAAAGTGATGAAAGCGGTTGCTGTAAAAAATGCTTTCGTTTCTATTATTCATCATACAGGAAAAAAAGATCCGCTGTCAATCCTGTTTGCGAAGCGGAAACGGCAGCGGATCTTTTTTATGTCGGTTCTCTTTCGGAAACTCCGATCGGGGAACGGGTTATTCGGGCAGGAACGGGGAAGGCGCTCCGATGCCCGTCAGGGTCAGTTTGTGCATGGCTCTCGTGCAGGCTACATACAGCAGATTCCGGTCAAAGGGCAGAGAATAGTGCGTTTCATCTGCCTGCGGGATCAGTACTTCATCAAATTCGAGACCCTTTGCCATCTGAACGGAAGTGACGGAGATGCCGCCCTTGTATTCCTTGCTCTGCGGGGTCAGAAGCTGTACTTCCGGACAGTCTTTTACAAGTTTTTCGTAGAGAAGAGCAGCGTCTTTGTTGGTCTTCAGAATGATGCCGAGAGAATTGTAAGGGCTTTCCTCATAAGTGCGGATCAGGCGGACCAGAGTATCTGTCTCGTCATTTTCGTCCCGGCAGGGCAGGAAGACGGGCTTGTCACCGTGTCTGTCCAGTGAATCCAGCTTTGTCTGCGGAGAGATGCGGCAGGCATAGTTCATGATCTCACGCGTGGAACGGAAGCTCTTGTTCATTTCCATGAACTGCGAATCAGGGAAGCAGTCCAGCAGATCCTGAAGCGTAAAGGCATGGCAGGGATTCATAGACTGGCCGAAATCACCGAGGATCGTTTTCTGACAGGGATACATGCGGTTCAGCACCTCGTACTGTACCGGAGTATAGTCCTGCATTTCATCGACCATCAGATGCTTGACGTACATGTGGCGGCCGAGTCCCTTGTAGGCGTCGTACAGAAGCAGGAAAGGATAAACGTCCGGCCACTCCAGCCGTGTGTTTTTCATGTTCAGCATGTGGGAGATCCCGGTTTCTTTATAGAAATCACGGTACAGGGCGGCAGGAGACTTGATCGTAAGCCATGATTTCAGTCTGTCAATGATAAAGCCTTTTCTCGGAAGTTCGAAACGGAGCCCCACGCGAAGCCTGAGTTCTTCCAGAAAATCATCGGCGACATCGGGAAGACGTCCCAGGATCGAGTCATTTCTGTAGAAAAGAAAAGCTTTCCGGATCCATTCCTTTTCAAGCGTCCGCCCTTCGTAAACAAAGTCCTTCGGCTGAAAGATCCGTTCGGGAAGAGATTCTGCATACCGCTTCAGCGCCTCCAGAAATTCAGGGGAGGATTTGAAGCGTGCTCTTTCTTTCCAGCTTTCATCGGAAACGTCGAAGGGACTGATCTCATCTTCGAAATCGATGACATTATCCAGAAGATCCATGGCGATCTCGTAGAAGCTGGACTCCCGGATCGGCTCTTCGCCGAGTTCGGGAATGACACTTGAAATGTAGTCCGCAAACGCCTTGTTCGGGGACAGGATCATGACTTCCTGGGCTTTGATATTGTTTTTGAAGCGGTACAGAAGGAATGCGATGCGGTGCAGGGCGATCGAGGTCTTTCCGGAGCCTGCGACACCCTGGATGATCATCGTTTTCCGGCTTTCGTTACGGATGATAATGTTCTGTTCGTGCTGGATCGTTGCGATGATGGTCTTCATCTTTTCATCAGACGTCCGTGAAAGCTCCTGCTGGAGAACATCGTCGGATACGGTCTGAGAAGTATCCACCACATATTCCAGTTCTCCGCCTTTTACACGGAACTGACGTTTCAGACTCATGGTGCCTTCGATCCGGCCGATCGGTGCAAGATAGCCTGCGGGACCGGTCTCACAGTCGTAGAACATACTGGAAACGGGTGCACGCCAGTCGTAGATCAGAAGATCGTGATCCTGTTCAAAGCCGAAGCGTCCGATATAGTAAGGTTCTGCTTCATGGCCGTCTTCACCGAAATCGATCCGGGCAAAGTAGGGCGAATCCTGAAGCTTTTCCACCCGCATGCGTATCTTTTCGGCATCTGCCACGGAACGGTCCATTTCTTTCAGAATGCGTTCCATCTGCAGATGTTCCCGTCCGTCCATGTCATAATACTTGTCCTGACGGTCCTGCTTTGTTTCTTCATACACCTCGATCAGATGCTGCACTTCGGCATCTGCCTCCTTCAGCTCTTTGCCGATGAGTTCTTCCGTTTCTTCAAGATGTTTCACCTCATCAGGGAATTCGGACAGGACATCCTGTTCGTCAGATCGTGTTTTCGGATCAGCCATGAAATTCACCTCCTTGTCATGCCATGCTGATATAAGATCATTTAAATATCCGCCCTGCATTGCGGGTCGGAGTTTTTATTATACAGAAATCGGACAAAATGTCAAGAAAGAGCAGGCGGACAATGCCGAACGTTCTTGAGAAGAACGGAACGCGGTGCTATGATAGAGGCAGCAAGAGATGTCCCGCCGGAAGACCGGCGGAAAAAAGGAGAAGTTCTATGTTCGGAAAGCAAGAGATCATGAAGATCGCCATGCGGCAGTCAGCGCTCGATCTGAATGCGGAGGCAGAGGATTTTCTGAAAAAAGAGAATGTGATCGTGAAGGAAGGGCTGGGACCTGATGCCAGAAGGTATTATGAAGAACCTATTGCCTGCAATCTGGTCTCCTACGGGAATAATATTGTGGCTTCCGTGCGGGATGAATACCGCGGCATTATTGAAGAATATATCGGAAAATTTGAATTCTTTCACTGTTTTGAAACGCCGAATCTGTACTGGCTGAATGACAGGCTGGAGCCGTTCGGGCAGAAGGTCTGCTTTATGGCGGAGTATTTCCTGCCGGATACGAAGCGGCTTGAGCGTCTTTCCTGCGGCCTGGAACTGAAGGTCCTTGAGCAGGCGGATTTTGCTGAGCTTTATCTGCCGGAATGGAGCAATGCGCTCTGCGAGAAGCGGAAACAGCTGGATGTTCTCGGCGTCGGCGCTTACGATCACGGAAGACTGGTCGGTCTTGCCGGCTGTTCCGCAGACTGCGATACCATGTGGCAGATCGGGATCGACGTGCTTCCGGAGTACCGCCGCCGTGGAATCGCATCTGCGCTGACCAGCAATCTGGCTGTCGAGTGTCTTCTCAGGGACAAGGTGCCGTTCTACTGCTGCGCATGGTCCAATATCCGTTCTGCAGGAAACGCATATAAAAGCGGATTTTCGCCTGCGTGGGCGGAGATGACCGTCAAATCGTCGGAATACACGGAAGAGATGAACAGACAGTAAAACGGGCCTTAAACGGTGTGATATGCAAGGGCATAAAGTCGGAAGGAGAAGACGCTGCCCGGAGAATAAAAGAAGCAGCGATCGACTGACAGGAGTACGAGATGGTAAGAGAGATCAGAGAAGAGGAACTGACAGAGCTTCTGGAACTGTATTTGTATCTGCATGAAGATTCCGTTCCGGAGATGACGGAGCATTTAAAAGAGATCTGGGAGAAGATCTTACATGATCCGAACCATCATATCATCGTAAACGAGGCCGACGGAAAGATCGTATCTTCCTGTGTCTGCGTCATCATCCCCAACCTGACAAGAAACATCAGGCCCTATGCGTTCATTGAGAACGTGGTCACCAAAGAAGAATACCGCGGAAAGGGATATGCGACGGAGTGTCTGAATTATGCAAAGACCATAGCAGAGAAAGAAAACTGCTATAAAATGATGCTCCTTACCGGTTCGAAGCAGGCATCCACACTGAGGTTTTACGAGAATGCGGGATATAACAGTTCTGATAAGACTGCATTTATTCAGTGGCTCTGAAGGGGCGATCGGGTATTTTTGAGCAGGCGGATCATTTCAGAATTCTGAAACGATGGTAACGGGGTGATGAAAATACTGTACCTGAAGGACGCTGTCCTCGTAAATTATTGCCGCATAGACTGCGAACCGCTGAAAAACATCATGCGGCTTCCGAAAAATGCGGCTGACTTCGGGAAAAACTATGTCGAAGCTCAGCTCTGGTCGGGCAGATGTCTGCCGGGCGGGGAACTGTAATGAAATTCTTGCAAGAGTGAGGCAGATAATTGGAATAACAGTCATTATTCCAATTATCTGCCTCATTTATAGCAATTAATTATAATTGGAAGGCAAATAAATGTTGACTGATTGGCAAATAAGAGATATTGTATAAAAGAAAAGAGGAGGAGCAGCAAGATGAGATTTAATGAAGATCGAAAACAGATCATTAAAAATTATATTCTGGAAAAAATAGCGCAGAAAGCAGAATCAATCTCCAAAACGGTTGCAGAAACATTTGGTGTCAATCCTTCTACCATACATGCATATATGAATGAACTTGCGGATGACCAGGTGATTCGAAAGATTAAAAGAGGAGAATATGAATTGATCAGCCGGGAATTCATTTATGAATTACAGAGAAGCGCTGGTGAACTGGATGATGATACCTATGCGTTTGATGCGTGTTTAAGTGACCATATTAAGAACTTTAGTTCTAATGTTCAGGATATCTGGAATTATTCATTCAGCGAGATGATCAACAATGTTATGGATCATTCTATGGCTGAAAGTGTGAAGATTATTATTACACAGGATTATATGACAACTTGTGTAATGATATTTGATAATGGCGTGGGCATTTTTAAAAAAATAAAAGACCATTTCCAATTGTCTTCACTTGATGAGGCAATATGTGAACTGTTTAAGGGAAAACTGACTACAGACATCGAAAATCACTCCGGAGAGGGCATATTCTTCAGTTCAAAGCTTATGGATGAATTTTTCATTATCTCCGATGGAAAGGTTTTTACCAGCAATAAATATGATGACAGCAGGATAATAGATCTGACTTCTTCTGAGCAAAAGGGTACCTGCGTTATTATGGAATTATCTAATTTCAGTCACAAAACCGCAAAAGAAATATTTGATGCGTACGCTGACGTGGACGGCGGTTTTGTGAAAACCAGAATTCCATTAAAAAATATATTTGATTCATCTCCGGTCTCGAGATCACAGGCTAAACGAGTGTGCAACCGTTTGGATAGATTCCGGGAGGTTATTGTTGATTTCGCGGAAATTACGTGGATGGGACAAGGGTTCGCACATCAGTTATTTGTTGTGTTTGCCAATAGTCATCCGGAAATAGTAATTACTCCGATCAATATGAACGAGGACGTTACTAAAATGTACAATCATGTGCGGCTATCATGATCAGTCTGCCATTTGCATTTAAACAAAAGGAAACGGCGGATCTGCAGATGTTTTGCATCGTACAAAAGAATTGACAGTATTCTGCCGGGATGCTATTCTTGTAATGAACATGTTCATTAAAAGAACGTGCCGGTACCGGCTGAAGCCTGCATAAATACCGGCACGGATAAGGAGTGGAGTTATTATGCGGGAACTGTTATTTAATACCTGTCCTATCATGCTGTGGGTGATCAGCGTGCTCGAGCTTGTTTTCACGGTTCTGCTGTTCAAAGGATATGCAAAAACCAGGCAGATCATCTTTTTGCTTTCCGGTCTGATCTGTGTGGGACTGACCTATGACGCGCTGATTCTGGCACTGGGAAGCGTCATGCAGGAAGGCAGGGCTTTAGCCGGACTGAGCCGTATGCGCTACGTACTTCACGGCGGACTGATCCCGCTTATCTTTGCGATCTGCGCTTACGCCCTTGATTTGAAAGGCACATGGAAGATCGCCGCACGGGTGCTCACGGGCATTCTGATCGTGTTCGGCATCGCTGACGGCAGCATCCGGGTGATCGGACCGGTAAGTGTTGCCGGTATCTGCCGTTATGCTTCTGTTTCCGCACCTGCATGGGCAGACATCGTAAATTCGCTTCTGACCTTCGGCACGGTGATCCCGATGATGATCGCCGGTATCGTGGTCTGGGTCAGACAAAAGACGCCGTATCTGTTTTTGTCCGCTTTTCTGATGTTTGCGTTCTCCGGCCTCGGCGCCGCATGCATGGAGCTGATGTTCTACATCAGCATGTACGGAGAGCTGTTAATGGCTCTGTTCCTGTATCTGTATGCAAAAAAAAGAAGAACGTAAAGGGGTTTCGGAAGTTACCGGAAAAGAGCTGACGAGAGTAAAGGGCCAACGCTGAAAAGCGATGGTCCTTTTTCTGGAATGAGATTTCTCACACTAGCGACCCTTGATTTTTCTATATGGGTGTGCTATAATTTTTTCAAAATGAATAAGAAGTGCAAGGCTCTGCCGGAAACGGCGGGGAGGAATGAGGTGAAAAGCCTCGCGAGTGGGTCACTGTGAAGTCGCAGAAATGCGGATAAGTCAGATTATCCTGAGTCTTGTAAAGGAATCTGCCAACACCGGATGCCTCATATAAGAGAAGTGTCCGTGCGCTTATGTGCACGGCTTTTATTTTTGCAGGCTTTCGTTATGGCAGCCTGCTTTTTATTTTGCTGAGAGGAGGTGAAAAGTATGACGGAGAAAACGCCGGAACTGACGGAGGAAGAGAAGAAGATCATTTCTCAGATTCGTACTGT
>JAZUFC010000092.1:0-6464 GCA_045640465.1 Lachnospiraceae bacterium
GCGTTTCATTCTCTTTTACGATTACTGATGACATTTATATTTCACCTCCTTCAGGTGTATATTTCGAACACGACTTTGGCATTATAACAGGCTTTCTGTTCAAAGTCAAGTTATATCCCGGTCAAAACAGTCAAATTTTTAAGCTTTTCGCGTCTTTGAAAAACGGATCAGGCCGATGATCACGGAAGCCATGCTGATCAGTTCGTTGACAAAGCCGCCGATCGATGCGCAAAGGAAATTATAGATGCAGATAAACGGTGAAGAACAGAGGATCAGTTTTCTGACCTTCTGAGGCTCCTCTTCCGAGAAAGCCAGCGTATTCAGGATCATCCCGGCTGTACAGAGAAGCGTTACCGGGCTCTGATAGAATATCAGGCAGACAGCCGCCGTCGCTATAGTAAACAGAACGACCTTGATCTTCGGATGCTTCTCTTCTCTTGAAGACATGATCCAGTAGACAGTATTCCGCACTACGCAGACGGCATTTGCCGCACAGCCGGATATCGCATTTCTGTGTCCGAGACTGAAAAGCATGCCGAAATGAATCACAAAAAAAGAAGCACAGAGAAGCTGCGAGATCATGATCTTTTTATAGGTACGACACTGGAAGGAAAGCACCGAAAACAAAAGGGCCAGAACTCCGAAGACCTGTGCGGTGATCTCACGAGCGGAACCGTTTCTGTATACATCCACAATTTCAAGCATAACAATATCCCCTTAATAAAAGACTCGTTCAGGAGCATATCACTCACAGACCGCAATTTCAATTCATGTTTTCAATTTTTTTCATATTATAATTGTGATTCGCTCATTGACGGGGCGTCTTATGCATTGTATAGTGAAACTATCTAAAGCATGAACGGACGTATCATGCAGAAAAGGAGGAAAAGAAATGGCAAAGATCACTCCGAAAGAGAATTATCTGAGACTCGGCAGAGGCGAAATGCCGGCTTATGTTCCCTTCTTCACCATGATGGGAAACGAATACCTCGGCGAGGCCTGCTGCAAAATGCTCGGCCCGCGCGTTTTTAAACAGAATCATTTTACGAACGGCGGCTATGATATGTGGGGCGTCCGTTATGTGGCGGATGAAAATACCGGCGCAACGCTGCCGGAACCCAACAATTTTATGCTTCAGGATATCAATGACTGGGAAAAGGTCATCAGATTTCCGGAATGTCCCGAAGGTCTGCACTATGATGAGATGTATGAGCACGATCTTGCAATGTCGAAGATCGACCGCACGCAGTCTGCAGTCATGTCCAGCCCCGGACTCATGCCCTTCCAGCAGCTGATCGCATTCATGGGCTTCACGGAAGGTCTGATGGCACTCTATACCGATCCCGACGCTGTCAAGGATATGCTGAATGCCATGGTCGACTGGATCGAACCTGTCATGAATGCCACGATCGAATACTACAAGCCGGATATCTGGTACATTCTGGACGACACCTGTGCAAAGCAGACTCCCTTCATATCTCTTGATATGTACCGGGATATCTTCAAACCCATATATTTAAGACTTGCAAAACCCGCCATGGACCGCGGCATTCCGATCGAATTCCACAACTGCGGACGTTTCGAGGATTTCATTCCCGACATGATCGATTTCGGCGTCAAATATGCGGATCCTTCGCAGGAGACCAACGACCTTCTCGGCATCAAAGAAAAATACAAAGGTAAATTCTGTCTCGTCGGCGGCTGGGACTGGGATACTCATATTCCGAAGAGCTGGCCCGAATATGATGAAGAAGAGCTCCGTCAGGGCGTCCGCGATGCGATCGACAGGTATTCGAAAGACGGCGGATATGCATTTGCGGGCGGTATCGTCGGACAGACGGAAGCCATAAAGAAAGCAAACCAGATCATCCGCGATGAGGTTCACTGGTACGGCCGTAAAGTATACGGTTACAAGGACTGACTATGAAGATCATGATCATCGGCGGTTTTCTGGGATCCGGAAAAACCAGTGTCATACTGCAGCTTGCCCATTATCTGGTCGAAAAGAAAGGTCTGAAGGTCGCCATTCTGGAAAATGAGATCGGCGAGATCGGCATTGATGATAAGATCCTTGAAGGATCCGGTCTCAAAGTCCGCGGTCTGTTTGCCGGCTGTGTCTGCTGTACGCTTGCAGGCGAACTTCCTCTTACTGTCATGGAACTTCAAAAGGAAGAGACCCCCGACGTTCTCATCGTGGAATCCACCGGCGTTGCATTTCCGTATTCGATCGCGGAAAACCTGAAAAGCACGCTTGATCTTGATGCAAGGGTCATATCTCTTGCCGATGCGTCACGCTGGATGAGGATCTTCCGTGCGATGGAGAATCTTCTGAGGCTTCAGCTTCAGGATGCGGACCTCATTCTTCTGAACAAGACAGATCTTCTTGATGAAGCCGCGCTTTCAGCTGTCACAGCCTCTGTCTCTTCCGTAAACGGTGATGCTGAGATCCTTCCGGTCAGCGCAAAACAGGTTCTGTCAGATGAGATCCTTGAACAGATCGCGGGGTAAAATATTATGATGGAAGAAAAAGATATGCATGCACATCACCATGAACATGAGCATCTTCACGAACATGCTCATGTTCATGAACACGGGCATGATCATGAGCATGAGCACGAACATCATCACGACGGTCCGCTCTCGATCTCGGAACACGAAGGTGCCCTGATCGGTGCCATGAAAGGAGTCATGAAGATCAGTGATCCCGAAGAAGCCGAAAAGCTGCTCTCCGGACAAATGAAAGAGGCTTCCGCACGTATCACGGAAAAAGGCGGCATCGTCGGCCATATCAAATTCATCCTCTCTTCTGTCGGTAAGTGCAGTCAGATCTCCGTGACGGATCTTGAAGAAAACATCCGGCATTTTGACGGAAACTGTACAAATGCGGAAGGTGTTGCGATCGTCTTTCTGATCGGTGAAGAGGAACTGGAGGAGATCCTTCTTTCGACGGTCGGAACGCTCTTCTCATAAATTTCAGGCAGGATCTGAACATCAGATCCTGCTTTCTCTTTTTTAATAATAAAAGAACAAAAAGTATTCTGTATTGTTAAAATTGACTTGACTTCTATGTTGGAAAAGTTATAATCTGAATTTAGCACAAAGATACAAGGGATATCTCTGTATTTTTGTCGATATTTACCATCGCAGTAGCGAAGAAAGGGGATTCTCAATGAAGATGAGAAAATTACTCTCTATCCTCCTTGCAGCTTGTCTGGTATTAAGCCTTGCAGCCTGCTCCGGCAAAGATGACAAAGAAACCAAGCCGGCAGACACAAAGCCCGCAGAAAGCGTAAAGGAAGATGACACCGAGCCGGTTGAAGAAGCAACCGAGCCCGCAGAAGAAGCAACTGAGCCGGTTGAAGAAGCAACCGAGCCCGCAGAGGAAGAAGCAACTGAGCCCGAAGAAGAGGCTGAGGCAGATCCGACTTCCACACCCAGAAACGAAACTCTGTATTTCGACGGCCAGCAGTGGGGCGCTATCCCCTCCTGGAATCCGTGGAGCAGCAATGCAAACAACGGTACCATGAGCCAGGCAGCTTCCTCTCGTGAACTCGTATACGAGACCATGTTCATGTACAACCTGACAGACGGCCAGCTTTATCCGCTTCTTGCAGAGTCTTATGAATGGAACGATGATCAGACTGTTCTGACTGTCAACTTCAAGGACAACGCATTCTTCGGTGACGGCTCTCAGGTCACTGCATACGATGCAGAATACTACTGGACTCTTTCCAAAGATCTCGACCTGCCCAACTACGCAGGCTGGCAGCCCTACATCGAGGATGTGAAGGCTGTTGAAGATCTGACTCTCCAGATCACCCTTGTAACGAACGAAGACGGCGTTGCAGCCAACCCGCTTCAGGGTCTTGCATACATCTGCCAGACTTACGTTACCAGCAAGGCTTATCTTGAGACCGTTCTTGAAAGAACCGGCAATGATAAGGATGCATTCATGAACGACACCATGGAAGACTTTGTTGCTTCCGGTCCGTACAAGCCCTATGTTTCCAACGAACAGAAGTGGGTCATCGTCCGCGACGAGAACTACTGGGGACAGGCTGAAAACATGTGGGGAGCTCTTCCGGCTCCGAAGTATCTTGCTCATAACATCTACGCTGACAATGCAGCCGGCAACGTTGCATTCTCTTTAGGCGAAGTTGATATGGCTCAGCAGTTCAACGAAGATATCCCGACCATGATGGAAGAGAATCCGAACATTGCTGCATACATTGACGAAGCTCCTTACAACCTTTGCACCACGATGCCTACCTGCTGGTTCAACCTTGAGGTTCCGGGTCTTGACCAGGCAGTTGTCCGTAAGGCTATCGCTCTTGCTGTCGACTATGATCAGATCGTTACCGCAGCTATGGCAGGCCAGTGCCCGTCCTTCGCTGAGGTTCCGCGTTCCGTCATGAACCCGACCGCTGGTGAACAGGCTATGTATGATTCCGAAGATCCCGAGATCAAAGCTCTTCAGTGGGTCGGCGGAACCGCAGAAGATATCGAAGCAGCCAACGCTATGCTTGACGAAGCCGGCATCGTTGATACCGACGGCGACGGCATCCGTGAGATCGACGGTGCAAACCTTCACTTCACAGCTGAGTGCCCCGCAGGCTGGTCTGACTGGAACAAGTCTCTTGAGATCGTTGCAGCAGCAGGCGCACAGATCGGTATTGAGATCGAGACCTACTTCCCCGAAGCTGCAGAATTCTACGAGCACTTCACCAACCACGACTTCGAAATCGGTATGTGGTCAGTTGCAGGTGCTGGTATCACCTCTCCCTGGGGACGTGTACGTTCTATGATGTCTTCTGAATTTGTCGGCAACATGAACAACTGGAACGGCAACTACGGCTGGTACAGCAACGAGCGTGTTGACGAACTCATCAGCATTATCCCGAACGAGTCTGATCCTGAAGTTCTGAAGGCTTACTACACAGAACTTACCAAGATCTACCTGACAGATGTTCCTTCATTCTCACTGATGTACCGTCCGGAATATTTCCACAACACCAATGAGTCTGTTTGGTCCGGTTTCCCGGCATTAGATGACGGCGACAACATTCCTCCGACAGTATGTATGGATGGTTATGGTGTAGCAGCTCTTTATAATCTGTATCTTGTAGAGGATTATGAATAACTTCTAATGAGTTTCAGGCGGAGGGGGATCAATCCCCCTTCCGCCCTCTTTTTTTACCTTTGCGGCACTGCCGCAGGCAGCCCCTTCCCGATTCGGGATACGGATCGGAAAGGAGAATCTACCCGGGAGAATTACGACTATGAAAGGATATATCAAATACTATTCCAACAAGATCGGATGGTATTTCATTACATTTATCGTTGCGCTGGTACTGAATTTTGTACTGCCGCGCATGATGCCGGGCAATCCGGTGGCCACCATTGCCGCCAATGCGATCACGCCCGGAATGGATAAGACCCAGGCCCAGAAGATCCTGAATGATTATGCGGAAAAGTTCGGTCTTGACCAGCCGATGATCGTTCAGTTCTGGAACTTTATCAAAAACGGTGTGAAAGGCGATTTCGGTGTTTCGTTCTCACAGTATCCGCGTGAGATCTCCGATATCGTACGAAGTTCCATGGGGTGGACGATTGCCTTGCAATTGCCGGCCATCCTGATAGGATGGATATTAGGCAACCTGCTGGGAGCGATCGCAGCCTACAAAAAAGGATTCTGGGATAAGGGACTGCTTCCCGCATTCCTTTTCATAGGCAACGTACCGGCATTCGGTATGGCTACCATACTTCTGTTTGTATTTGCTATCGTTTTAAAGATCGCACCCTCCGGCGGCGGCTACGGCTTTGATATCATTCCCGGAAAGTCATGGGAATTTGTCTGGTCCGTATTCACACATTATCAGCTGCCCTTCTGGTCCATCGTTGCCATCACGGTCGGCGGCCAGGCGATCGGTATGCGTTCTATGTCTATCTATGAATTAAACGCGGACTATGTAAAATACAGCCGCTTTTTAGGAATAAAGGATAACAAGATCGTCGGCTATGTATTCCGGAATGCAATGCTTCCTCAGGTCACCGGTCTTGCAATGTCTATCGGTACCATGATCGGCGGCAACATCGTTGCCGAAACGATCTTCAACTATCCCGGCATCGGAACCACGATGCTCGGTGCGATCTCAAACCGTGACTATCCGCTGATCTCCGCTTCCACGCTGATGATCACGATCATGGTTCTGGTCGCCAATCTTGCCATTGAGATCCTGTACGGTGTCATCGATCCCCGTATCAAGGCTGCTCAGCAGGACGAAGGTTAAGGAGGAGGAAACAGATGAAAAACGCAATCAAAGAAGCTTTCCGTTCTCCGAAATTCATTGTCGGCTTTGTCGTATTTGTCTTTATGCTCTGCATCGCGATCTTCATTCCGCTGATCGCATCTACCGATCCGCTTCTGATGCAGGCGAGCGGCTGTTACCGCCCCGGCACATATA
>JAZUFC010000093.1:0-2418 GCA_045640465.1 Lachnospiraceae bacterium
CCTGCACGATGCGCTCTGTGAAGAGGGTGAAAAGTGCTGGTTTTTAGGAACCGGCGGCTGCAGAAACTGCAAGGAATGCACCTATCCGGATGCACCCTGCAGATTCCCCGACAGAATGATCTCTTCCATGGAGGCCAGCGGCCTTCTGGTCAGTCAGGTCTGCAAAGACTCGAACCTGCCTTATTACTACGGTCCGAATACACTCACCTATACTGCGTGCATTCTGATCTGATGTTCATGTAAATATCAATACAGAGCCGGTACTCTCTTATATTGGAGAATACCGGCTCTTGCCATATATGATCTGCATTATACGGCTGCCTTTCTTGCCGCGTTTTTCAGCTGCCTTCAGGCGGGAATGCCCCTGCAGTGCGGTTGAGCGAGCGAACGTTTAGCACAAAGGGGATATTCCCACCCTAAAAGGCAGCGTCAAAAAGGCAGCGTCGGAAAGGAAATCTCATGAAAGACCGTATTCCTGGATCTTCCGGTAGAGAGTCGCTTTGCTGATGCCGAGGGCTTTGGCGGCTGCCGTTTTCCCGTTCGGTCCCTTGTAAAGAAGAAGCGCTTCTTCGATGAGTTTTTTCTCGTGCGCGGCAATGCTTAAATCATTTCCGGAATCCGAAAGGTCCGGGATCTTCCGAAGATCCTCCTCCGTAACGGTTCCGTTTTCCGAGGACGCGACGATAAAACCGATCAGCTGTTCCATCTGCTTGAAATTGCCGGGCCAGCGGTAGGATTCCAGAAGAGAGAGCGCCTTTCTGCTAAAGCTTACCTTGCGGTTTTCCAGTGCGATGTATTTATTGATATAGTCCGAGATATAAAAGCCGACATCCTCAGGACGTTCGCAGACAGGAGGGATCCGCAGAAAAGCCGGATAGAAGAGCATGTACAGACGGTTCAGAAGCGCGTTCTGATGAAGCAGCACGTCGGGAGCCTCCGTCGTTGTACAAATCAGACGGATGTCGTTTGCGTTCATCCGTGCTGCACTGTCGGAAAGCTTCCTCTGGATCCAGGCAGAGAGCTTTGAGACCTCCTTCAGACAGATCGTGATGTGCGTGCGGGAAAGGATACCGTCCGATTCCCGGAAAAAGGCATTGGCAAAGGCCTGATCAAAGAATTCCGTACAGTCAAAGACCAGGATCTCCTGATCGGCATAGCTGCTTGCATGATGGATCGCACGCGCCCATGTCTCCTTTCCGAGACCGCGCTCACCTTCTAAAAGAATGAAGCGGCTCGTATTGAACAGAAACACAGCCTGCTTTTTGAAGTCATTCAGTTTGTCGCAGCTTCCTTCCAGATAATCCATCGTGACATTCTCGTGACTGCTCCGGACAAAGGGAAGAGAAGCGATCCTGTCCCGCTGCACCATGACGGTCTCCAGACGCTTTTTCATCGGCATGTCAGAGGGACGAAGCTGATACCGCGCGGAAAGCGTATATTTCCCGGAACCGGCTTTCAGCATGATCTCACTGTCGTTTTTGGAGACATAGGCCGTCATCCGGCTGCCCTTTTCAAGAAGCTTCTGTCCGTCCGGGTTGAAGTAGGAATCGGCGGAAGGATTCATTTCCGAGATCCGGCCGTTCTCCGCAAGGAGTACAGGCGTTTCGGAGTGGAGGACCATGTCCTTCAGAAGCATTTCATAGTCAGCGGCCTTCGCACTGTTCAGCACATTCTGTGCAGCGGTCTTTATAACGCTGCCCAGGTGAGAGAGCAGTTCGCGGTAGAACGATTCCTCACGGACCATCCGTTCACGGATGTTTTCCTGATAACAGAGAAGATTGACGGCACCGATGTATTTTCTTTGCAGAAATAAAGGCTCGATCATTTCCGAAAGGCAGGTGCAGCGGCTGAAAACATTGCACTTTTTACAGACAGAGCTGTCTCTTGCGGGAATGAATACGCATCTTCCGCAGCGCTTTGCCTCTTCTGTTCCGGAATAGCCGCAGGTACAGTCCTCGCCGACCAGAGAACGGAAAAAACCTGTACCCGCAGCGCGTACGGTATTTTCGTCCGTGACATCGATCTCCAGACCGCAGAATGAGGCGATATAGTCGATCTCCTTCTGAATCAGTGAACTGCATTCTCCAAGTACTGACTTTTTCATGTCTCCTCCCGCATTTTGTCTCATAATGAGACTATTGTATCATTTTGAGACAAAAAATGCAATTCATGCAAAAATCTTTTTTTACATGTCTGACAGTAATTGCAGACCAAAATCCTGTCATCTATACTTGACTTATCAATTACGAATGATTCTTTCCGGGAGGAGAAAAAGAGAATGATCTGCACAGAAATTCCGAAAGTTCAGTACTGCCATATCGGCGGTTCCGGCACATGGGGCTGCGAATTCCCCGAAGATGTCCATTTTGAAGGTCTGACCGTTCTGAAGACCGGTATGGAGTTTGAGACTCCGTTCGG
>JAZUFC010000094.1:0-2373 GCA_045640465.1 Lachnospiraceae bacterium
ACCTTCCGGAATTGTCTTTTTCTTTTGATACGGAACCCGTTACCTGATTGGAATCAATCATCGTTTTTCTCCTTCTGTTTTTCAGTGCGGCAGCATATCCAGAAGTGCACACCGCGGTATTTTTCCTCTGAACGTGAGAAACCCTTCCTGAGATAATCTTGCGTTGATCGCATTGCAGAGCTCATAGGCTTTGGTTCGTCCGATGCCCAAAAATGCAGCCACCTCCCCGGCGCTCATATAATCATATCTGGCATTTTTCTCATCATTCCCACTGATTATATCGGGAATGGTTGAATCCATCAAATGTGCGATTTCGTTATTACCGATGTTTTTTTCTTCTTTGTTCATTCAGTCACCTTTCAAAAAAGAAAGGCTGCTTCAATAAATGCTGAAAATCAATGTCGGCGAAACAGCCGATCACTTTCGTTTGTCCTTTCCTTATCTTGAATTTTCTCTCTGCTTCTGCAGATATTTTTTATAGAATTCCAGTGCTTTTACTACGTAATCTTCCGCCATCTTCGGAGTGTAATCACACGGGATCAGGCTTTTCAGCGTTTCGTATTTGAACGTATAATGTTTGATCGGCTTTTCGGAGCCGGAAATGATCTTATCAATTACTTCCCGATCCAGACCGCCGGATTCGTATTTCTTGCGTATGGAACTTGCCTGAGAATAACTCGGGTGAGAGTTTGCCTCTTCAAAGCACATCCAAACCATTTTCTGCACTTCATCCGGGAGAAACGATAGCTCCACGGCAGTCTGCAGCTTGATCTCTCCGGCGTCTACGGAATCAAGAAACGGCTTGATCAGATACGTCAGCCGGATATAGCGGTACACGTTCCGCCGGTTCTCTCCGTCTTTTTCGGCGATCTCCGCCGCGCTGTCCAACTTCGTGCCAAGTGGGCGTGAATCCCCTTCCGGCAACTTCGTGCCAAGTGGAGGCGAAGTCAGATCCGTCCTGGTCCCTTGTCTCTTCATCGCATCCATTTTCATTCGGTACGCGAATGCTTTCTCGCTCGGCAGGATTCGGGAGCGCTGCACGTTTGAATCCACCATCGTAATAATCGCTTCTTCACACGTCATCTCCGTTACAATCGCCCGAACGGTTTCAATTCCGAGAAGCTCGCAGGCGCGTTTCCGACGGTGGCCGGAAATCATCTCGTACCGCCCATCCTCTTTCTGCCGTACCGTCAACGGTGTCAGAAGGCCGTGCTCCGCGATGCTCTCGGTCAGCGCCCGCATATCTTCGTCGTCGAGTACCCGAAACGGATGCCCTTCAAAATCGTCGATCATATCGATCGGCAGCATTTTGATCTGTATCTTTTCATTTTCAATTTGTTCGTTCATTTTCCAATCCTTTCTTTGTTTTTCTTATTACGTTTGTTTTAGTTTCCATCACGGCGGAAGCGCGGAATTTCTCCGAGTGTATCTGCTCGAGCTTTTCGCGCATGATACCCGACCGCTCTCCGATTCGGTAACAGGCGTCGAGATCCTCCCTGCAGTATGAAATCCGACGTGTAAGCGAAGATATCTCATATTTGATACGACGGACCTCTCCGGCGTCGCCGCTTCTCTCTGCCCGTTTCAGCGCGTTTCTGAGGCCTTTCCGCTGACCGATAAGGTCGGTGAGACGGTCTTCGGCTTTCATCTTGAAGTTTGCCAGATCTGCGTCGGTTTTCAGTCCGTTTTCGGCAAGAACACGCGATTCCGTTTTGTACCGCTCAAGCTGCCGGTGTTCTTCCTTCATCAGGTTGTGAAGATGAATATTCGTTTCTTTCCGATCCATAGTGAGCTCTATGGCACGGATGAAAACGGTATACACCTTCGGAAGCGTCATTTCATAGATGGGCGTAGTATTACCGTCGAATATCTGCTGCGGATCTTCCTGCTCGGGAAAGTCCGGGCCTTCGGGAAAGTCGTTTTGCAGCGTCCTCATTTCAATATCCTCCCAGGTATATCCCGGACCGAGAGAACGGAAACGGACATAGTGCTCTGAGTTTACGCTTCTGATTTTCGGATGCTGCCCGCTGAAATTCAGCACGTATCCGAGCTGATCGAGAATCTGCTTTACCTGTTCGGGATTGACCGATGCGCTGACAGCGATATCGATTGCCTCTCGTATTCCGTCGCGTACGGTAGGTTTTCCGTCCTTGTGCGCTTTCCATTCTCCGTAATTCATTCCTTTCTTCTCCGGGTACCGGATCACGGAAAGACCGTATTCTTCGCAGAGCCTGTCGGATACGTATTGCATATCCGCGTAATCCTGTTTCGTGCGGTGGTATTTGATGCCGTCCACGAAGGAAACGGTGTTCACGCAGAAATGATTATGGATATGTGACTGCTTGTCCAGGTGTGTGGTGACAACGACCTGAT
>JAZUFC010000095.1:0-2097 GCA_045640465.1 Lachnospiraceae bacterium
ACTTAGAAAATCTCGACACGTCTACGTCTACAGGAAAACTGATGTTGACGGTAATCGCGGCCATCAATGAATTTGAGAGGCAGAATATCCTTGAAAGGCAGCGGGAGGGTATCCAGCTTGCCAAAGAGCGCGGCGCATACAAGGGCAGAAAGAAAATACAGATCGAGAACTTCGGAGAGTATTATGACAGATACATGCGTCGGGAGTATACCGTAACCAGTCTTGCAAAAGAGCTGAATGTGTCCCGCGCGACTTTGTACAAAATAATGAAGGAATACAAAGAAAAGGTGGCATTTTGAGAGGAGTACTGGAGAATCGAAGAACTGGAAGAGGATTGCGATACGAAGCCAGCCGAGATTAATAGGCAAGAAGACGGCAGAAGCGTTATTTTATCTGTTAACGACGAAAACCACCCGGTATATTCTGATAGTGAGAATAAAACATATTTTGAGATTTTATATTAAATAGAATGTGTACGAGTATTATATCCAACAGAAAAAAGACGATCGTTGGCTGGAACCTTGATATTCTGGATATGGAGTACAGAATCCGCGAGACGGAAGAAGGTGTCTATATTGAAATCAATGATGCAGCGGAAGGGTGGCTTCCGTTGTTTGGTGCGAACAGAAGAGGTGACTTTGTCGGAATGCCGACCTGCTGGCCATTTGATGAAAGAAGCAATCCGGTTGGACCGGGTAATAATGTAATCATGCTTGATATTGATCTTCTTACGGAAAAGAAAACACTTCAGGAAATACGTACAATCGCGGAGAAAGAACCTGTCTGCAGTGTTCCCGGTGTTACATTCATGTCTTCCTTGTCTGACAGGAACGGCAACGTGCTGCATATCATTCCGGGACAGGGATATAAGTATTATGAAAAGCCGGAATTTCAGGTGCTGACGAATTTTTCTCCGTTCAAGATGGATCGGGAACAGCATCCGTGGATGGGCTGGGACAGATATCATGCTGCTGAGGAAATGCTGAAAGAAGCTGCAGATGGTTTTGATGTCCATGATTGCTTTGATGTTCTCAGATCGGTATCTCAGGAAGTCTGTCCGACAGTCGTATCAATGGTGTTCGATGTCACGGAAATGAAGGTATACTGGTGTGAAAACCGTCAGTGGGATCACATCAATATGAAAATGTTTGACCGTTCGTACAAGGCTTAAGCAGCGAAGAGATAAGAACTGATGCCTGCCGGCACAGCGCCAACCGGATCGATCCGTGTCTTCGCTCTCGTACAAATCAAAAGCGGTTTCGCGAGCAAGACAAAGGCGTTGTATTGTCTTTCGGACAGTCCGGAGTTATACTATAAAAACAACAAAGCTTTATATTCGGAGAAAAACAATGATCAAAGGTTATCATCATCTGGCGCTGATCTGCAGCGGAGAAGAGGCCATTACATTTTATACGGCACTGGGATTTCAGGAAGTGCGCCGCATATACCGGCCGGAAAGAGACGATACGATCGTCTGGATGGAAGGATACGGCGAAACGCTGGAGATCTTCATAGACGTCACGCATCCGGCGCGGCCGAGTTATCCGGAGGCAATGGGCCTTCGTCATCTGGCTTTTTATGTATCGGATATCGAAGAAGAGATCGCAAAGCTGAAGGCGATCGGATATGAAGCGGAACCGATCCGTTTTGATGCCTTTACAGGCGAAAAAATGACTTTTGTCAAAGATCCCGACGGGCTTCCGATCGAGCTTCATGAATGATAAGGAATTTGTAAATGCTTTTATCTGCAGTTGACATACAGAAAAATTACGGAACAAAACAGCTTCTGAACGGGGTGTCCGTTTATCTTGAAGCCGGACAGAAGATCGGCATCATCGGCGTGAACGGTACCGGAAAATCAACGCTGCTTCGTGTCCTTTCCGGACTTGAGGATCCTGATGAAGGCACGGCCCGGTTCGATCCGGGCGTGAAATGGTCATATCTGCCGCAGGATCCGCCGTTCGACCCGGAGGAGACGGTCCTTTCCTATACACTTTCCGTGTTTGACGAGACGGAGCGGGAGGCCAGAGAATTTGAAGCAAAGGCCATGCTGAACCGGATGGATGTGAAGTCGGAGGCCAAGCGGTCTTAGGAAGG
>JAZUFC010000096.1:0-37862 GCA_045640465.1 Lachnospiraceae bacterium
TCATACAGGAAAGGCATGATGACATTGACCCGTTTTGCTTTTCCCTGAATGGCACCGATGATACGCTTCAGATCCTGGAAATGATCGTCCGGAGACATGTGATTGATCATTCCGCAAAGTTTATAAGTAAGGCTGTAGTTCAGCACATCCACCATGATATAGATATCGTCGCCGCGGACGGATTCGGAGATATGTCCTTTTCCTTCGCCAGAACCGAATCTGGGGGTCTGTGCGTCAATCAGATAGCTGTCTCTCTGATAACCCTTCAGATGAAGCTCGTTGTCACCTGTCAATGCTTCTCTTTCTTTTCTCCAGCTCGCAATATACGCATCCACCTTTTCCGCAAAAGGTTCGATGTTCTTCATTGCAATGATGCCCAGAGGGCCCACCGGAAGGGTCTGCAACTTTACATCTGCCATAATGTCCTCCTGAAAGTGTTGAAATAATAATGGTGTCAGAGGAAAATATCTTTGCCCCGGACCTGATGTACGTTCCGCATGCTGCGGATCTATGGTATCTGCACGTGTCTTTGCCGCTGCAGCAGTACCTTAATTCATGATTTTTCTGTTCTTCAGCTGACGGATATCCGCGCCGCCCGTCTGGATCAGCAGAAAACTGTTGAGGATCCGCGATGCCACGCGGTCCGTGTAAAGATCCGCCAGCGACTGCGGCCGCAGGTTGGTGGATATGATCATGCTCTTGTTGTTCAGAAGACGGTCGTTGATGCAGCTGAACAGCTTGCCGGTGCTGAAGCCTGTTATGTTTTCCGTTCCGAGATCGTCAATGATCAGAAGATCGCTGTCCAGAATATAGCGGTCCATTTCCTCCGCATCCTCTTCATCAAAGTCACGGCTGTTCTTCCGGAACATTTCAAACAGCGCATCCGCCGTAAAATAAACAACAGAATGACAGGTATCGATCAGCTCCTTTGCGATGCAGTGGGTCAGGAAAGTCTTTCCCGTGCCCGCACTTCCGTAAAACAGGATGCTGCCGCCCTTTTCGTCAAATTCCTCTGTATATCTTCTGAGGCGTGCGATCCGGTCCTGCATGTATTCATACTGGGATACGGACCCGTTTTTTGCCTCTTTTTCATAGTATTCGTAAGAAAGCGTGCCGAAGTTCTCTCTTTTCAGCACTTCCTTCATATTGCTCTGGTCGTAAAGAAGATCGATCGCCGCCTGACGGAAGCAGTGGCACTTCTCATTGCCGATAAAGCCGGTATCTCTGCAGTCCGGACAGGTATAGCGAAGCTCCAGATAATCATCCGGAATGCCCGCGTTCTGAAAGAGCTCTGCTTTTTTTCTCCTGAGCTCCGAAGCCTCTTTCTCCAGAAGAAGGCTTTCCTGCTGTCTTCCGAGGATCCCCGCGCGTGCGCGCGATGCCGCATTTTCACTGATGCGGTTATTCAGACTCTGAAGCTCCGGGATCTTCCGGAGGACCTCTTCCTTCCGCCGCTCCAGATCATGCATATTGTCTGCCTGCCGGAGATCGTATGCACGCATCAGGGCATTGTACTGTTCTCTTTTCAGGGGCATACTTTCTCCTTAATCGTCAAAAAATCCGGCATATACCTTATTGTAATCCGTTTCGCGGTTCTCGAAATTACGGAAGGAGTTCTTTCTCGCGGCCGGTTCGCTTTCCTGGCTCTTCTGCTGCTTCTTCTGATGCAGGGCGTCCAGTCCGGCGATATCCTTCATGTATCTGACGCCGGCGGATTTCCACGCCTTCAGGATGGAGTCCGCATAGTGGAAGTTCGGTGAATGGATCGCGTCCATGGTCCTTGCACAGGCCTCCGTGACGATGTCCAGATCGAAGTCACTTGTCCAGCGTTCGATATAGTTCAGTTCATTCTCAACCGGTGAGCGGTTGGAAAGACCGAATGCTTTCATTACACTATACACCTTTTTGTTCCGGGCTGCCACTGCATTTTTGATTTCCTGAAGCGTATTCAGTCCTTCCTTCTTCCAGCCGCGGCAGGTCGCCTCGATATAATTCACGGAAGAATGTCCGAGACCGATGCAGTATTCCAGCAGAAACTCGATGATCTCCGCCTGTCTGTCATACATCAGATAGCAGGATGCCAGCCCTGTCCGCTGCGTGGAGGAGAGCGGCATCTTCAGATAGAATTCCGCCATGCCGAGAAGCTCGGAGAAGTTCTCGTCTTCGGAAAGCTCCCGGAAATCGATCGGTTTTGCAGCCTCCGTGATATCAGGCAGCGCTTCGGTATTCTGCACGGCGGAAACGGCAGACGGGACGTCGGATCTCTCCGGCTTTGCGGGAAGCTCAGGTTCTGCGGAAAGAGGCTTTTCCTCCTGATACGCAGGCTCCTCGTACCGCACCGGCTCTTCACGGCGCAGAGACTCCGCGTATTTCACGGCCGGTTCACGGCCCGGAACGGGCATCAGCGTAATGCAGGACACTTCCCCCTGCGCATACTGAAGCTTCAGAAGGCCCTTGCTCTCCCAGTAGGAAAGAGATGACACGATCTTATTCGCAGTCACATCAAACAGATCCGCCATGTCGTTCACGGACAGAATGATAGACGGGTCCTGTGACGCACGAAGCAGATACAGATAGACCCGGAGCGCATCCAGAGATGCTTCGGGCATATATATGTCGATAAATTCCACGGGGATCTGTACATAGCCCGCGGTCAGTTCTGATTGCAAAGACAGTTTTTTCATGTGTTTCTCCTGCCCCCGGCGGATCCTTCGGTTCCGCATAACGGTTTCCGGTATTTTTTCAGACAGAAATTGCGGAAGATATTAACTCTTCCGTACTTTTCCGACACAAGTATAACACAAAAAGGGCAAAAGAAAAGCCGAGTAAAAATCGGTACTTATGGATAATTCGCTGTGGATAATGTGGATAATGTGGACTCTTTATGCCGTTTTTCAAAAAACAAAGCAAACATCACGCTTTCAAGACCGGAATATTCCGCGGCGGAAAATCGCTTTTTTCTGTGAATCATGTGGATAATGTGGAGTATTACACCCGTTTTTCTGAAAAGGCAAGTAAAAAAGAGCTTTGAAAAGTGAACCTCTTCAAAGCTCTTTTTGTGAATTACTGAATCGCTTCCGCAAAAACATCGCCCAGACGGCGGATGCCTTCGACGATCCTTTCATCGGACATGGTGGAGTAATTCAGGCGGAGCGTGGAGCTCGGCTTGTCCATATCGACCATAAAGGTAGCGCCGGGCACGTAGACGACCTTCTTCTCCACTGCCTTTGCAGACAGCACCTGCGTATCGATTCCGTGGTACAGATCGCACCAGATGAACAGACCGCCGTTCGGTCTCGTATACATGATGTCCTTCGGGAAATATTCTTCGATCGCATCCAGCATGGTCCTGCACTTATGTGAGTAGTTCTCACGCATGACAAGGATCGCGCTGTCGATATCATAGCGCTTCAGATACTCGGATGCGAGGATCTGTGTCAGGCAGGGCGTATGCACGTCGGATACCTGCTTCGCAATGACCATTCTTGCGATGATCTCCTTCGGAGCGGTGAAATAACCCAGTCTCAGGCCGGGAGCCAGGATCTTGGAGAAGGAGGAGCTGTACATGACATAGCCTTCCGTATCCATCGATTTGATCGTCGGAGTCTTCACACCGTTGAAGGTCAGTTCGCCGTAGGGGTTGTCCTCGAGGATGAGCACACCGTACTTTTTCGCAAGCTCCAGCATTTTCCGTCTCTTCTCCACGGGCATCGTCACGCCGGAGGGATTCTGGAAGGTCGGGATCGTGTAGATGAAGCGTACGTTTTTATTGTTCTGAAGCGCTTCCTCCAGTGCCTCCATATTCATGCCGTCCTCATCCATCTTTACGCCTGCGAGATTTGCTCTGTAAGCGCGGAAAGAGTTCAGTGCGCCGATGAAGGAGGGTTCCTCGACCAGAATGGTGTCGCCTTCGTTTACGAGGCATTTTGCGGCCAGATCCATGCCCTGCTGACCGCCGGTCAGGATGATCGTCTCGTCATAGTCCTGCCCGATGTTTTCGACCCGTTTCAGGCGCTCTTTGATCTGCTCCCGAAGTTCGGGATAACCCTCGGTCACGCCGTACTGAAGTGCCGCTACCGGTCTCTCGGAAAGGATCTCCTTTGCAAGGTCCGCAAGGATCTCATTCGGGAAAAGCTCCGGTGCGGGATTGCCGCCTGCCAGACTGATGACCTCCGGATTTGCTGTGTACTTGAAGATCTCACGGATCGCGGAGCCCTTCATGCCTGCCATTCTGTCAGAAATTTTATATTCCATATCTCTTTCCTTTCTGCGGCCCGTCAGCCGGTAATTCTGTAGATATCATCCGGTCTGACATTGTTGAAGTTGTTCTTCGTCAGGATCTCCTCCGTCAGCTCCGTGTTGTCCGTACGAAGCACCATCAGCGCTTTTCCGCTGATTTTGCCCACGCAGGCATACATATACTCAATGTTCAGTCCTGCCGCAGAAAGCAGCCGGATGATGCTTCCTGCGCCGCCCGGCACATCATTCATGGCGACAGCCGCCACATGGGAGATACGCACGGCAACGCCCGCCTCGGAAAGTACGGATCTGGCAAAATCCGGCTGGTCCACGATGAGCCTTAAAACGCCGAATTCCGACGTGTCCGCGAGCGACAGGGCGCTTACATCGATGCTGTTCTCCGCCAGCACCTCCAGCACCTGAAGCAGTTTTCCGGGCTTGTTTTCCACAAATACAGATAACTGTCTGATGACCATTGTTTTTCCTCCGTCAGATCTTTCCTTTGCGGTTGTCGATGACGCGCTTTGCTTTTCCTTCAGAGCGGATGATGGAGCTCGGGTTCACCAGATGCACCTTTGCACCGATCCCGAGAACGTTTCTGAGCTCTCCCGTGATCGTCTTTTCGATCCGCTCAATGGACCTGATATCGTCCGCAAACAGCGCTTCGGACATTTCCACATTGATATCGAAGGTATCGTTGTTTCCCACGCGGTCCACGATGATCTGATAGTTCGGCGTGATTCCGCTCAAGCTGACCGAAAGAAGCACTTCTTCGATCTGGGACGGGAAGACGTTTACACCTCGGATGATGAGCATATCGTCGCTCCGTCCACTGGGCTTATGCATTCTCAGATGCACGGAACCGCAGCTGCAGGGCTCATAGATCAGCGAGCAGATATCCCGCGTGCGGTAGCGGATCACCGGAAACGCCTCTTTGTCAAGAGAGGTGAAGACAAGTTCACCCGTTTCTCCTTCCGGGAGCACTTCTCCGGTCTCCGGATCGATGATCTCCGCAATAAAATGATCCTCGCAGATATGCATGCCCGCCTGGCAGGCACACTCGCCCGCGACGCCGGGACCCATGACCTCGGAAAGGCCGTAGATATCATACGCTTTGATGGAAAGCGCATGCTCGATGCGGCCGCGCATCTCTTCAGACCAGGGTTCCGCACCGAATATGCCGATCCTGAGCTTCAGCTGATCCTTCACGCCGGCCTTTTCGATCTCCTCCGCCAGGTACATGGCATAGGAGGGCGTACACATCAGTACGGTCGCCTGAAAATCGATCATAGTCTGGATCTGGTTCGCGGTATTGCCGGAAGAGATCGGGATCACGGTCGCGCCAAGTCTCTCCGCGCCCGCCTGCACGCCGAAACCGCCCGTAAACAGGCCGAAGCCGAAGGCGATCTGGACGATATCATCCTCAGTCACGCCGACGTTTCTGAGCATCCTTTCGATGCAGGAGGCCCACATGTCCAGATCGTTTTTCGTATAACCGACAACGATCCTTTTTCCGGTGGTTCCGGAGGACGCATGCACGCGCTGCACATCCTTCATGGGAACTGCGAAAAGACCGTAGGGATAATAGTCTCTCAGATCCTTTTTATAGGAGAAGGGGAGCTTCCCGAGGTCTTCTATACCCGTGATATCATCGGGTGTCAGATGCAGTTCTTCCATTCTTTTCCGGAAGCATTCCACATGCTCGTAGGAATTCCGGACGGTGCGCACCAGTTTTTCGCTCTGCAGTTTTTTCAGTTCTTCTCTTGTTGTGATTGATTCTGTCATTTTTGCAGCTTCAGATCCTGTTCTGACCCTTACTCCATGAAATATCCCGCATCAAATGCCTTCAGATTGACATCGATGAATTTCGGGGGAACGGTGGCGCGGACGGTCTCTTTCCAGTCTTCGTAAGGAATATCCGTGTTCTTTGCCATTACGCCGATCAGAACCACGTTGACTGCCTTGATGGAGCCGGCTTCCTCCGCCTTCTTCAATGCGTCCACGCACGTCACGTCGGCCTTGCCGCTCATTTCCTCAAGAATGCCTTCGGGGTATTCCATCGCACCGGTAATGACCGGCATCGGATTGATCTCCTGATCATTTACGACGAGCTTTCCGCCCTTTTTGAGGTACGGAAGCATCCGGTAGGCTTCCAGCTTTTCAAATGCCAGAATGATATCCGCTTCCCCTTCCTCGATAATGGGGGAATAGACCTTGTCGCCGTACTTGACGTAAGTGACCACGGAACCGCCGCGCTGGCTCATGCCGTGGACTTCGGAGACCTTGACATCATATCCTTTTGCAATGACTGCATTTCCCAGGATACGGCTTGCCAGAAGTGTTCCCTGTCCGCCGACACCCACGATCAGAATATTGGTTGTACTCATCTTAATCCTCCTTCACAATGGCGCCGAAGGGGCATACGTTCATGCAGAGGCCGCAGCCGTTGCACTGTGTTCTGTCGATACGGACCGTGCCCTCTTTGTCAACGGAGATCGCCGGGCAGCCCAGCTTCATGCACATTCTGCACTTTTTGCAGGCATCGGAGACGGCGCAGTGGCCTTCGTACTTCACATATTTCAGGAGTGCGCAGGGACGCTGTGCGATGATCACGGAGACCTCGTCACGCTCTGTTTCCTCTTTTACGACCTTCTCGAAATTCTTCACATCGAAGGGATCCGCCACAACGATGTGCTCCACGCCGAGGCCTTCACAGAGTTTGATCAGATCGACCTGTCTTGTGGGCTCCTTGCGGATGGTGAAGCCGGTGGTCGGATTGTCCTGATGTCCGGTCATGCCGGTGATGGAGTTGTCCAGAATAATGACGGTATTCGCGCCCTTGTTGTAAACGATGTCGGAAAGGCCGGTGATGCCGGAATGCATGAAGGTGGAGTCACCGATCACGCTGACCAGCTTTTTATTGAATTCCGGTCCCTGTATGACTGCCATGCCGTGTGCCGCAGAAACGGACGCGCCCATGCAGATCGTGGTATCCACGGACTGCAGAGGTGCCGCTGCGCCGAGCGTATAGCAGCCGATATCGCCTGAGACGGTCAGTCCCAGCTTCTTCAGCACATAGAAGGTTCCGCGGTGCGGGCAGCCCGGACATAAGACAGGCGGACGGTTGGGAACCGGCTTGTCTGCAGAAAGGAGTTCGGGTGCTTCTTCGCCTTTCACTGCCTTGCGGATCATTTTTGCGGTATATTCACCGAGCATCGTGAAGCATTCCTTGCCTTTTACGGAAATGCCGAGGGCTTTTACATGCTCTTCAATGAACGGATCCAGCTCTTCGATCACGAAAAGCTCTTTTACGGAAGCTGCAAAATCGCGGATCTTCTTTTCCGGAAGCGGCCATACCATGCCGAGCTTCAGGTAATTGACGGAATCGCCGAGCGCTTCCTTCGCATAGCCGTATGTCACGCCGTTTACGATGACGCCGGTCTCTTTTCCGTTGTCTTCGATGACGTTCAGGCCTGTCTCCTCCGCAAACGCGATGAGCTTCTTCGTGCGCTCTTCAACGACCACGTGACGCGCGATCGCCATAGCAGGCATCATTACGTTCTTCGGAATGTTCTTTTCATAAGGCTTCACCGCATGCTCTTCGCGCTCCGCAAGCTCGACAAGGCTCTGCGAATGAGAGACTCTTGTGGAAAGGCGGACGAATACGGGTGTATCGAATTCCTCGGAAAGATCGAAAGCCTTCTTTGTGAATTCCTTGCACTCCGCGGAATCCGAAGGCTCCAGCATCGGGATCTTCGAAGCTTTAGCATAGTGTCTGGAATCCTGCTCGTTCTGAGAGGAATGCATACCGGGGTCGTCTGCCACGCAGATCACCACACCGCCGGACACGCCGATGTAGCTGTCCGTGAAGACCGGGTCTGCCATAACGTTCAGGCCGACATGCTTGCAGGCCGTCATGGCTCTGCCGCCTGCAATACCTGCACCGATCGCTGCTTCCGCAGCGACCTTTTCATTGGGCGCCCACTCGACGAAAACATCTTCCTTCGGGAAGGCGGCCATTTCTTCCGTGATTTCCGTGCTGGGAGTTCCCGGGTAAGAGGATACGAAACGGACGCCCGCTTCATAAGCTCCTCTGGCAACAGCCGCATTACCAAGTAACAGCTTTTTCATTATTTCTCCTCGATCTCATTCTGCTGTGCGACCAGCGCATCTGCGCCGTACCGCTGACGAAGCACCGGCTTTTCGATCTTGCCGGTCGGGTTTCTGGGAACATCCGCGAAGATGTACTTGCGGGGTCTCTTGTATCTGGGAAGTCCCATGCAGAAGTCGGTGATCTCCTCTTCCGTCAGGGTATAGCCGGGCTTGACTTCGATGATCGCAGCTGCGATCTCGCCGAGACGGGCATGCGCAAGGCCGATGACTGCAACGTCCTTGACCGCGTCATTCTTCCGGATATAATCTTCGATCTGTACCGGGTACAGGTTTTCACCGCCGGTGATGATAACGTCCTTCTTACGGTCTACCAGATAGATGAAGCCATCCTCGTCCTCCATGGCCATATCGCCGGTGAAGAGCCAGTCGCCCTTCAGGACTTCGTTCGTTGCTTCTTCATCTTTGTAATAGCACTTCATGACGCCGGGGCCCTTGACGCAGAGCTCGCCGACGGAGCCTCTCTCAACAGGTTCGCCGTTTTCGTCCACGATCTTGGTCTCCCAGCCGTAGCCTGCCTTGCCGATCGCGCCGACCTTATTGACATTTCCGACGCCCAGATGTACGCAGCCGGGTCCGATAGACTCGGAAAGGCCGTAGTTGGTATCATAATCATGATGCGGGAAAATGGTCAGCCAGCGGTGGATGAGCGACGGCGGAACGGGCTGTGCACCGACATGCATGAGTCTCCACTGGGAAAGCGTCAGCTTGGAAAGATCGATATCGCCTCTGTCGATGGCATCCAGAATATCCTGTGCCCACGGAACCAGAAGCCAGACGATGGTCGCCTTTTCATCGGACGCCGCCTGCATGATCCATTCGGGCTTGGTGCCCTTCAGAATGACGGCACGGGAGCCTGAATACAGGGAGCCGAACCAGTGCATCTTTGCGCCGGTATGATAAAGCGGCGGAATGCAGAGGAATACGTCGTCATGGGTCTGTGAATGATGATTCTGTTCTGTTCTTGCTGAATGGATCAGGCTTCTGTGCGCATGCAGGATCGCTTTCGGGAATCCGGTGGTTCCGGATGAATAATAGATCGCTGCGTTGTCGTCTTCCGTAAGCGGGATCGCGGGATCATGAGAAGAACAGTATTTGATCATTTCGTCGTAGCTGTCCGCAAATACCGGGCAGTCTTCACCGACGTAAAACAGATGCTTGATATCCTTCAGACGGTCTACGATCTCTTCGATACGGCCGATGAATTCCGGTCCGAATACGAGCATAGAGCTGTCCGCCTTGTCCAGACAATACTTGATCTCTTCAGCCGTATAACGATAGTTTAAGGGTACGACCACGCCGCCTGCTTTCAGCACGCCGAAATAGATCGGCAGCCACTCGATGGAGTTCATCAGAAGGATCGCGACCTTATCGCCCTTCTTCAGACCTCTTGTCAGCAGAAGATTGGCAAAACGGTTCGCTCTCTTTTCGAAATCGTTCCAGGTGATCTCTCTTCTGAAGGGCTGACCCGGTTCCGGGGGAACCAGTACATAGTCTCTCCATGTGATCCTTGATTCCGGCTCAAAGCTGGGATTGATCTCCACCAGCGCCGTTTCATCCGGCCATTCCCGGGCATTACGGTCAAGTAAATCAACAATTGTCATAATCTTTCTCCTCTTTATTCTTTTCGCTCTTCCAGTGCAGGCGATGGAGCTGTCCGTACTCCTGCATGCCTTCGAAGCGGTTCTGTCTCAATGCTTCGTATAATACGACGGCGACCGAATTGGCCAGGTTCAAAGACCGGATGGATTCGTTCATGGGGATGCGGATGCACCGGTCCTCGTTCTCCACCAGGATCTCCTCGGGGATCCCTGCGGTCTCCTTTCCGAACATCAGATAGTCGTCCGGCCTGTATTCGACCTCGTCATAAGTATGATGCCCCTTGGTCGTGGCCATAAAGATCCGCGCACCGGGGTTTCTGTCCAGAAAATCCTGATAGTTTTCATATACCCGGACATCCAGATCCTGCCAGTAGTCCAGTCCCGCGCGCTTCAGGGACTTTTCATCCAGCTTAAAGCCGAGCGGCTTGATCAGATGGAGGACCGTTCCCGTCGCTTTGCAGGTTCTGCCGATATTCCCCGTATTGGAAGGGATCTCGGGCTCGTGAAGCACCACATTCATTGTCCGTTCTCCTTGCTGCCTTTGTGTTTTTTCGGTCTCTCCAGATAACGGAACTCTCCGTCTTCCCGGAAGATCATCTTCTGTTTTCCGGAAATGGTCTGCCCGATATGAAACGCTTTTATCCCTTCATCCGAAAGAAGCCTTTCGACGCCCGATCTCTTCTCTTCCGGACAGGCCAGAAGATATGTGCCCTCCGAATCAAGAAGATACGGATCCTCATCCGTCTCGTTGCAGATCTCAATAGTCTCCTGCCGTACGGGAATGTCCCGCTGACGGACGGAAAAACCCGTTCCGGTCTCCGTAAACAGTGTCCACAGGGCACCGTAGATACCGGTATCCGTGCAGGGTATCAGAAGAATGCCTTCATTTTGAAGCGTATTCTTCAGGCTGTCCGGAAATTCCGTCTTTTTCAGGTTCCGTACCGGTTTCAGAAACGCGGCGGAAAAGCGCATTTTCAGCTTTTCTTCGTTTTCCGAGCAGAGCACTGCCGTCCCGTTTTCCCCTGCATAGCCCGTGCATATCAGGTCGCAGGGATGAAACTCTCTGCTCATATCAGCCCAGCGCGCCGATCACGGTCGTGAGCAGCATGGCTATGATGATCACGATGATCACGATCGCCATGATCTTTTTTGTGTTTTTGTTTTTCTTACTGTTCAGATTGATCATTTGACTTCTCCGCTGAAGGAAGGACATTCCTCCTTCAGAAAACATTCACCGCACTTCGGATTCCGGGCCGTACAGACCGTTCTTCCGAGCGTGATGATCTGCATATTGTAAAGGATCCAGTGATCCTCGGGAAGGATCTTCATGAGATCGTATTCCACCTTTTCGGGTTCTGTCTCCGCTGTGAAGCCGAGCTTTTTCGAGATCCTTTTGACATGCGTGTCTACCACGACAGACGGCTTGCGGTACAGATTTCCGAGCATCACATTGGCCGTCTTTCTGCCGACGCCGGGAAGCGTCAGAAGCTCCTCCATGGTATCGGGCACGCGGCCGCCGTATTCGGAAACAAGACGCTTTGCGCATCCGATGATATTCACGGCCTTCGCGTGATAAAAACCGATGGAATGGATCTCCCGCTCCAGAAGAGACAGATCCGCCTCCGCAAACGCTTCAAGAGTCGGAAACGTCCGGAACAGATGCGGCGTCACCATATTGACACGGGCATCGGTACACTGTGCGGACAGGATCACTGCGATCAGAAACTGATAATCCGTTTCATGATCCAGATAGCACCTGTCATCCGTTCCGTATTCACGGTCCAGAAGCGCAAGCACCCGTTCCACATGCTCCTTATTCACTTTCACCGGTCTCCGCCTCCGTCAGTTCCGGCATCACCCACACGAAGCCGAGCGTGATATAGGCAGGCTCCGATGCATTGCCGGTGGTCGCCTTGGCCCACTGAAGCTGCGTCTCTTTTCCGTCGGCCGCTGTCCTGTTCCAGCAGCAGGTGAGGTAATGTGTCGTGATGTTCTCGATGGTACGCTCATCCTCGACCACATCGTCCGGCTCACCGAACTTCTGCGTCAGCGTCAGGAAATATCCGTCGTACAGTTCTCCCTGAGGAAGCTCGCCAATCTCGGGCTCCTGATTATCAAAGACCAGTGATATCACGTAAGGAACATCATTTTTTGCGGTCACGCCGGAGTCATCGTTTTTACGGCCGTTCAAAGAATTGCTCAGATAAGCCGTGTAATAGATAACGTCGTTCTGGTCATAGGCATTCATCTTGCCGATCTTGTAGTTCAAGGCTTTCTGCGCCTCGCTCATATTCATGCCCCAGAGAACGGACGGATAATGAAAACCGTTCTCTTCGTCATAGGCCGCATCCAGGTCCAGTTCATATACTTTTTTTGCTTCCTCCGCTGCCAGAAGTGCGGGTACCAGCGTGGATTTACAGGAAGTCAGGCCAGACAGTGCCAGAAGAAAGCAGAGCAGAAGGATTCCTGTTTTTCCGGATTTTTTCATATTTTATTCTCCCAGATAGCTTGAGATCAGGCTGTTCTCTTCGAAATAATTGATCCGCATGGCTTTTTTGACTTCGTCCAGCGTACGTGCCGCGGTCTCCTCCGCGACTTCGGTACCCTTCTTCAGGATCTCCACCACTGCGTCCAGATTCTTCTCGTATTCCGCTCTTCTTGCGCGGATGGGCTCCAGCATCTCTTCCACGATCGCATTCAGGAAACGCTTCACCTTCACGTCGCCCAGACCGCCTCTGGTATAATGATCCTTCATCTCCTGCAGGCAGCTGTAATCCGGGAAATACTTTTCGAAATGCTCGTCTCTGCAGAAAGCATCCAGATAAGTGAATACCGCATTGCCTTCCAGATGTCCGGGATCGGAGACCTGCAGATGCTGAGGATCCGTATACATGGACATGATCTTGGTCTTGACTGTCTTCACATCGTCACAGAGATAGATGCAGTTGCCGAGAGATTTGCTCATCTTAGCCTTGCCGTCCGTGCCGGGAAGACGCATGCAGACTTCGTTCTCGGGGATCAGTGCTTCGGGCTCCACCAGGACCTCATCATAGATCCGGTTGAAGGAACGCACGATCTCACGGGTCTGCTCGATCATCGGAAGCTGATCCTCACCGACCGGAACCGTCGTTGCCTTGAATGCGGTGATGTCCGCCGCCTGGCTGATGGGATAGCACATGAAGCCGACCGGAATGGAGGTCTCGAAATTTCTGAGCTGGATCTCTGCCTTGACGGTAGGATTCCGCTGCAGACGGGAGACCGTTACCAGATTCATGTAATAGAATGTGAGCTCTGTCAGTTCCGGAATATGGGACTGGATAAAGATATTGCATTTTGCCGGATCCAGACCGACGGAAAGATAGTCGAGCGCCACTTCCAGAATGTTCCTGCGGATCTTTTCCGGATTGTCAAAGTTGTCCGTCAGCGCCTGCGCATCGGCGATCATAATGAAGATCTTTTCAAAATCACCGGTGTTCTGAAGCTCCACTCTTCTTTTCAGGGATCCTACATAATGACCCATGTGCAGTTTGCCTGTGGGGCGGTCACCTGTCAGTATGATCTTCGGGTTTTTCTTTTCTTCCATGTTTCTGTCTCTCTTTCCGTTATTGATATGTTGATGATTGATCTTTCAGAAGCAGCCTTCTGTTCTACAGGAACAGAAGTGCAAGCAGCAGAAGATGCACCGGATAGAAGAAATAGGTTCCGTACTGGAATGCCTTCGATGAATAACCCTTCTTCCGGTTATATAAAAAGATGGGGATCAGCGCATAAAACGCGTAGATCTCGCTGCGGCTCGTAAGCAGGACACACACGGTGATCCCGGCCGCGCAGACCGCTGTTCTTGCGATCTGATCCAAAAGAAGCGGAAACACAAGCTTCTCTCTTGCCTTCCGGATCACACCGGAAAAACGGTCCTCTAAAAAGCTCAGATCCACTGCCGTGAGCCCCATGACCGCGATCATGAATACACCCGCCCAGCGGTAATCACAGTGCAGGATATACTGTGCGGCACACCCTGCCGCCGCAGCCGTGCAGGCGCTCAGAGCGATCCCGGCCGGCTTTTTTCTTCCCTTCAGGGAAAATCCCCACTGCATCACATAGATCACAAGAAGTCCCAGAAGCAGTGTAAAAAACACGTTCTGATGCTTCGGATCGATCCATTTTCCGAACAGTGCCCTGTCAAAGGGAAGCTCTGAGAGTACGGCAAGCGCCAGCAGCCGGAGCGCATACTTCTTTTTGTTTTTCGTATGGACCGCACCCTGTGCAAGCTGATAGCAGAAGATCGGAAAGGCGATCCGTCCGACAGCCCGCATGGCCGTGTAAAGAGGTGTTCCGTACCGGAGGATATCTGCCCTTCTGAGGACTGCCGCCGTATGATCGATGAGCATACAGAAAAGCGCGGTCAGCTTCAGGAATAAAGCACTCATGATTCTTCCTTTCGAAAAGCGTCCGCTTACGCTTCCGTTTCAGTGCGCTTTTCCTCCTCTTCCGCATCTGAAAGCGTGTAGATCGTACGCTTCTTTGCCATCTCATCCGATGCCAGATACTCGTCGTAGGTCGTCATCTTGTCGATGATCGAGCCGTGAACGAATTCGATGATCCGGTTTGCGGTCGTCTGTACCAGCTGATGGTCACGGCAGGCAAACAGGATCACGCCCGGGAATTTGATCATGCCCTGGTTCAGTGCGGTGATGCTTTCCATGTCAAGATGGTTCGTCGGCTCGTCGAATACCAGAATATTCGCGCCGGAGATCATCATCTTGGAAAGGATGCAGCGCACCTTTTCACCGCCCGAAAGCACACGGACGATCTTTTCGCCGTCTTCACCCGCAAAAAGCATTCTGCCCAGGAATCCGCGGACGTATGTGATATCCTTGATCGGGGAATAGGACTGCAGCCAGTCATAGATCCGGATGTCGGAATTGAATTCTTTGCTGTTGTCCTTCGGGAAGTACGCTCTTGATGTTGTCACGCCCCACTTGTAGGAACCGGAATCCGGCTCTATCTCACCCATCAGGATCTGGAAGAGCGTGGTCTTTGCCAGCTCGTCACCGCCGACAAAAGCGACCTTTTCGTCACGGTTCAGCGTGAAGGAGACATTGTCCAGCACTTTGATCCCGTTGACCGTCTTTGTCAGATTCTCCACGATCAGCACATCGTTTCCGATCTCCCGGTCGGGACGGAAATCGATATAAGGATACTTTCTGGAGGAAGGCTTCATCTCGTCGAGCTGGATCTTTTCCAGCGCACGTTTTCTGGAGGTCGCCTGCTTGGATTTGGAGGCGTTCGCAGCAAAACGCTGGATGAATTCCTGCAGTTCCCTGATCTTTTCCTCTTTCTTCCGGTTTGCTTCCTTCATCTGGCGGACCATCAGCTGAGAGGATTCATACCAGAAATCATAGTTGCCGGAATAAAGCTGGATCTTGTTGTAGTCCACGTCCGCGATCGCGGTGCAGACCTTGTTCAGGAAATAACGGTCGTGGGAGACCACGATCACGGTGTTTTCAAAATCGATGAGCCAGTTTTCCAGCCAGTCGATCGCTGCCAGGTCCAGGTTGTTGGTCGGCTCATCCATCAGAAGGATGTCCGGATTTCCGAAGAGTGCTCTGGCAAGAAGGACTTTGACCTTTTCATTGCCGTTCAGGTCGCCGACTCTGGAATAATGATACTGTTCGTCGATATCCAGACCGTTCAGAAGGGCCGATGCGTCCGATTCCGCTTCCCAGCCGTTCATTTCGGCAAATTCAGACTCCAGCTCCGCCGCTTTTTCACCGTCTTCATCGGTGAAGTCCTCCTTGGCGTAGATGGCTTCCTTTTCCTTCATGATCTCAAAGAGGCGGGCATTTCCCTGCATGACCGCGTCCATGACGATCTCGTCATCGTATTTGTTATGATCCTGTTCCAGTACGGAAAGACGCTGGCCGGGAGTCATCGTAACGGTTCCGTTCGTAGGCTCCAGCTGGCCCGAAAGGATCCGGAGGAAGGTGGATTTTCCCGCGCCGTTGGCACCGATGATGCCGTAGCAGTTGCCTTCCGTAAATTTGATATTGACGTCCTCGAATAATGCTTTTTTTCCGATCCGCAGTGTGACGTTATTGGCACTGATCATGTTTTATGCTGTTTCCTTCCTTACTTAATCTTAAAGAGTCTGCATCTCGCGGTTCTGACAGGACATCAGAAGGACCTGCCGTCCGACAGACCTGAGAAGCGTTACGGTGTTTCCGAGTTTTTCCGAATCGAAATTCGTCAGCGCATCGTCCAGGATCAGCGGAAGCTTTCTGTCCGGATCCTCTTCGTTGAACGCTGCCAGACGCACGGAAAGAAATACCTCCTGCGCCGCACTGGCGGAAAGATCCCGTACCGGAAGCTGCCGTCCGCTGTTTGCAAGCGTCAGGACACCGGTGCCGCTGATGGTCACGGCGTCCTCTTTATCGGCATCCATGCGTGCAAGGAACTCTCCCGCAAGCGCACTCAGCCGGTCTTCCTTTTCGATTCCGCCGATATTGCATATACTTTCGAAAATGCGGATGGCCTCGTCAAGTGCCAGGATCTCGTTCTGCAGATCCGTCTGCGCCTCCACGCTCTTTTCGATCTTTTTCTTTTCCTCTTTTGCTTCCGAGATGCGTTTCTTTTCTTCCGCCTGCTGCGCCCGCTGGATCTCCAGACGGCTCTTCAGGCTTCTGATATGCTCCGCACGGATGCCTCCGTTCATCAGAGCGGCTGTCTGGGCCTCCTGCTCCTTCTGATAAGCCAGATATTCCGCTTCCTCCCGGCGGATCTCTTCTTCCAGATCCGCGATCTCGTCGGAAACGGTCTCTATCGTCTTCTTTTTTCTGTGATGCACGACAAACGTAATGACCGAAATGATCAGAAATACGATCGAGACTCCGGCTGCAGCCGCGGCGATCATCACCTTCTGCTCCGAAAGACCGGACAGAAACTGCGTGACGGCGATATCATTTGTCTGAATGTAATAAATGTCGCAAGCAAGAAGCAGAAGCCCCAGGATCAGAAACAGTATGCCGACGGCATTTTTCCGGTTTTTCAGCCTCCCCGCATATTCCATGTCTTCGGCAAGCGTCTTTTTCTTTTCGTTCAGACTGCCGAGCAGCTTGTCCTCTTGAAGACGCTTCTTCGCATCCGCCTTCTTCAGTTCGCTTCCGTAATTCTGTTCTGCGTTTTCCAGATTGTCCAGCAGGATCTTTTCGGAATCCGTAAGAGATCTCAAGCTTCTTTCGGCATCGGCGATCCGCTCTTCAAGAAGCTGATGCTTTCCGCGAAGTGCGGGATCAATACCGCTTTTCAGCGCCTCGCGCTTGGCAAGGAGCGCTTCTCTTGCATAGTAGCATTTTCTGCGGACGGCACGTTCGCTGGCATAGGCGGCCTCTTTCTCCTCCGTCTCCTCCCAGCGGGCGAAATCGTTCAGAAAAGTGGTCTGTGACATGAAGCCGAGCGCTTCATACTGTGCGGCGGTGATGCCGGCTGTCGCGGTCCTGATCCATCTTTCCGGATCTTCGATCTCTCTCTGGTCCGTCAGATTGCATACCTTCAGAAAGGACGCGCCCTTCAGAAAGCTTCTGGTGATCTCATAGGTCACGCCGGAATCCAGCACCTCGAGCCTGCCGCCGAAAACGCCCTCGAAATCATACGGATAGTAATGACGGTAGGCATCCGAATCCGGATCGATACCGAAGAGCATTCCCTCAATGAATGCGGCAATGGTCGTTTTTCCGGACTCATTGTTTCCGGTGATCACATTGATCCCCGGCCGCAGACGGATCTGTCTGTTTTTCAGTTTTCCGAAGTGACCGATGTCCACTGTAAGTAGAATCATACTGCCTCCTCTATCAGGCGTTTTCAGAGTCTCCGTTCAAAAGTGCATTGATCCCGTACCACATCGCCTTCTGGCGGACGGAATCGTTTTCGATCTTTTCCGCTTCTTTTGCAAAACGGTCTGCCGCTTCATCGCCGGCCCTTGCCCGGAGCAGGAACGAAACGTCCGCTTCATGGGCCGTTTCATCCCTGACAGAAAGGATCCCGCTCAAGCTTTTCAGGGACTCCTCCTGCAGAAGAAGGGACGGTGAAAGTCTGCCCTGCAGAATGATCTCGTAATAGTTTTCTTTTCCGTATTTTTCCATGATGCCGCGGATCTGCCGGACAGCTTCGTTATAGCTTAAGTCCGCCGTGCAGTTCACCTTCAGGGAAATATATTCTCTGGATGCCGACGGAACGAACTGGCGGATCAGAGACGGCTGACCGTTATGCGTCCGGACTTCGCAGATGAAAAAGCCGTGGCGGATCTGTCCGGAAAAGCCCTCCGGCTCGAAATCGCCGGGCGAAAAGGTCTTGTTCCGTTCGTTTCCGATATACAGCTCGTGGCTTCCCGCGCCGGTATAGTCAAACGGGAGCTCGATCCGGTCCGCTTCTTCGGGAAAATCATCCTGCGATTCCCCTAAGAAAGGCAGAAGAAGGATCTGGACTGAGCCCTTTTTCCCTCTTGAAAGTTTTTCCGGGTCCACCTTGTCCCACGTATCGGCACTGTAGCCTACGCCGGTGATCTCCGTATCCTGTTTTGCCATATATACGCGCTGGATACAGTCGCCGTAAAAGACAGTCACCTTGCTTTTCCACTCGTAGCCTGTATGCATCTCTCCGGGAGCCGGAGCATCCAGATCACCGGTCAGGATAAAGACGCGGCAGCTGTTCAGCTGTGAAAACAGGCTGTCCGCCTCCGAAAGATCGGCCGCAGACGGTTCGGATGCAAACAGGTTTCCGGTAATGAAAAGCGCATCCGCCTGACTGGCATTGCAGGCTTCGATCACCTTCTGAAGGTCCCTGCGGTATTCCGCCCGCTTTTCCCCGGTGATATTCAGTTTGATGTTGGCTGCATGAACAAATTTCATTGCCGCTCCTCGTCTTTCAAAAATGTCTGCCCGGTCCGGAAAACACAGTCCCGGCGAATACTTTCAGATCTTCGTTACAGTTCGCAGTTGTTGACGGTTCTCGGGAAGGGAAGCACGTCACGGATATTGCCCATACCGGTCACATACATGACGCATCTTTCAAAGCCGAGGCCGAAGCCTGCGTGACGGACCGTGCCGTACTTGCGGAGGTCCATATAGAAATCATAATCCGCTTCCCGCATCTGAAGCTCTTCAATACGCTGCTTCAGCTTGCCGTAGTCCTCTTCTCTCTGGGAACCGCCGATGATCTCGCCGATACCGGGAACCAGACAGTCCATAGCCGCCACGGTCTTTCCGTCCGGATTCTGCTTCATATAGAAGGACTTGATCTCCTTCGGATAATCCGTTACGAATACGGGGCGCTTGAAGATCTCTTCGGTCAGGAAACGCTCATGCTCGGTCTGCAGATCGCAGCCCCAGCTGACCTTGTAATCAAATTTATCATTGTGCTTTTCCAGAAGTTCGACTGCTTCGGTATAGGTCACGCGGCCGAAATCGGAATTGACGACGTGGTTCAGTCTCTCCAGAAGGCCCTTGTCCACGAAGCTGTTGAAGAATTCCATTTCTTCCGGTGCATTCTCAAGCACGTAGCGGATGATATACTTCAGCATATCTTCCGCAAGACGCATATCGTCCTCCAGATCCGCAAACGCGATCTCCGGCTCGATCATCCAGAACTCCGCCGCATGACGGGTCGTGTTGGAATTTTCAGCACGGAAGGTCGGTCCGAATGTGTAGATGTTGCGGAACGCACAGGCAAAGGTCTCGCCGTTCAGCTGGCCGGAAACGGTCAGATTCGTGGGCTTGTTGAAGAAGTCTTTGCTGTAGTCGATGTTTCCGTCCTCTGTCATCGGCGGATTCTTCAGATCCAGCGTAGTGACCTGGAACATTTCGCCTGCGCCCTCACAGTCGGAGCTGGTGATCAGCGGAGTATGCACATAAACGAAATCACGTTCCTGGAAGAAGCGGTGGATCGCATACGCGATCAGCGAACGCACACGGAATACAGCCTGGAAGGTATTGGTCCTGGGTCTTAAATGCGTCATGGTGCGCAGATATTCCAGTGTGTGGCGCTTCTTCTGAAGCGGATAATCGGACGGGCTGTCACCTTCCACGAAGACCGTTTTTGCCTGCAGTTCGAAGGGCTGCTTTGCTTCCGGAGTTGCGATCAGAGTACCTTCCACGATCAGAGCCGCACCGACACCGATCTTTGCGATCCGCTGGAAATTCTCCATTTCATCATGGTATACGACCTGAAGGGGATTAAAATAGGTTCCGTCATTTAATACGATAAAGCCGAAGCTCTTGGAGTCACGGTTCGAACGGACCCAGCCGCCTACGGTGATCTCCTTTCCGATATACTTGTCTGTCTCTTTAAAAAGCTCTCTGACTGTAATGCAATCCATAATTGCGGTCTCCTTTTCAAACACTTTTCAGGGCAGAAGACGATGATTTCCCGCTGCTGCCCAAACAGTTAAAACTTAAAAGATAATTATAGTACAAAAAGTGCCAAAAAACAACTGTTTTGCGGGATTCCGTGAACCTGTTTGCAAAACTGACGCGCCGCGCCGTCCTTTTGAGATCTGCCGGCCGATTTTGTTTGACTTTTCGGTTATGTACTTATATAATTAGTGTGTAACATTGTTAATTATCTGTCAATATCACGTTTGCAATGATCACAGACCGCTTTTACAGGGCCGGTCCGTTTTTTTGCACCTGGTGTGAGTCAGTACATACTTAAATGATAAGGTGTTTTCATGATTCGAATGTTTTTAGCCTTTCTTCAGGCAGTGGCATTTTCGGTCCTGAGCCCCTTTCTGTGGCTGATCGTTCTGATCCTTCGTCTGTTCAGCCAGAAAGCAGCCGACCGGTTCGCCGTAACATACATTCAGGGTTCGTTTCTGCTTTTCCGTTACGTGACCGGCGTCAAACTGACCGTCACCGGACGTGAAAATCTGATCACGGACCGTTCCGTGCTTTACGTGATGAATCACCGCAGCTTTTTCGACGTGATCCTGACCTACCCCATGATGAAGCGCCTGACCGGCTTTGTTGCCAAGATCGAATTCAAAAAGATCCCGATCATCGCGCAGTGGCTGCCGATGTGCAACAGCCTGTATTTAGACAGAAAAGACATCCGTCAGGGACTCAAGACCATCCTTGCCGCAACGGAAAAGATCAAAAACGGCATCTCGATGGTCATCTTCCCGGAGGGGACCCGCAATAAGGACGCCGATCCTTCCACGATGCTTCCTTTCCACGACGCTTCTTTAAAGCCAGCCAAAACGAGCGGCTGTCCGGTGATCCCGATAGCACTCTACAATACCGCCGAATGCTTTGAAAACCACAAGCCCATGCTGAAGCCGGCACGCGTTCACATCGTCATCGGCAAGCCCGTCACTCTCTCCGAACTGGATCCGGAGGCGCAGAAACGTCCCGGACTTTACTTCCAGAATGTGATCCAGGAGATGCTGAACGGGATCCGCGATTCACAGGCAGAATAAAATTCAGAAAGACAATGATCGCCCGGACAGGCAGCCGCAGCTGCTTTTCCGGGCGATCGTTGTTTATCAGAAGGATCCGCTGGAACCGCTGTGTCCGGTCGAAGATTTTCCGTCACCGGAAGGCGTACTCTTTTCGATCTGCCTTACTTCACGCGTTGTCCGGTCGAATCTGTCCTCTTTCTTTGTGACATTCAGCTTTCCGCTCTTTAAGTAATGACGCTTCGGAACAAATGCCCGCGCATTGTGTGAACCTACCGCGATCTTAGAGGCAATACCGCCGCCGCCGAGACCGAACAGAAGCCATGACCAGACGGTCTTTAAAAAGCCCTTTTTGCCGGCTTTTCTGATCCCGTTTACGAAGATCTCCGCCGCGCTGTCATAATCACCGTCCGCCATGGAGGACGTCAGACTCTTTACGATGCTGTCTGTCTTATCCTGACTGATCCGGTCTCCGTCTGCCGTACTGTAGGTCTGCACACGGAAGTTCCGGTTTTCCATATCCACATAAAACAGTGCGATATCCTTGTTTTCTCCGTATCCGAGACCGGAGGAGGCCGCCTCTTTGATGATCCTGTCCGCTGCAGAGACCACATCGTCATCTGCGGGATCCTTTGTGAAGACCACCATAAGGTCCATGCCGATCTCTTCACGGACTTCCGAGATCTTCTGATTCAGACTGTCTTTCGCTTCCTGCGAAAGAAAACCGCCGTCATCCGAGATCCAGTCACCGCCGGCTTCTGCTGCAGCTGAAAAAGCGCAGAACACAGACAGAAGCACGATCATCGTACATAAGATCCATGTCGTTTTTCTCATACCGCTCACCTCAAAATCAGGAACATCAGAAGGAAGATGACCGCGAACGCGATCAGGAACACTGCGAGTACCTTCACTCGGCTCACCGGAAGCGTTCCGTCGATCTTACCGGTCTGTCCGTTCATAAAAAGTCTGTATTCCTTACCGAAATACATGAAGCTCAGCATCCACACCGGGAGCAGCGCATAAAGCGCCTCACTGTCTTTCAGCACCACATCGGAAGCCTCGACTTCGACTTCGTCGTAGCCTTCGATCTGCTCTCTTGCAGCCTCTACGGCATCTTCTCTGATCTGTGCCTTTACTTTTTCCTCGTACTGCTCCGCGCCGTGATTCATGCGGTCTGCAGAGAAGCCGGAAAGATAAGGCATTGCAAACTCCTGAAGCTTCTCATAATCGAAGGGCTCCAGAACCGCCATGGCGTCATCCGGGACCTTGCCGGAAGCGTTTGCAGGCACATATTCGTAACGGCCCTCATCTTCGCGGTGGACCTTGTAGTGCTCCGTGACGACAGTCTCCGTGCTGCCGGTCTTTGTCGTTTTGGAGATGGAGGCATCCGCATCCAGAGAGACCTCAGCCGTATAGCTGTATAACCAGAAGGGCACATATACGCCGGTGACCTTGTCCATGACCGCCTGCGATCTGAATGCGGAAGGGGTCAGACGGCCGCTTCCGGTCCAGTTTCTGAAATAGTTCTGCGCCTGCTTTTTATCAAACGCAAAGGGGATCACTCTGTCAGGCTTCAGATCGCCTGTCAGACGGCTTTCGATAAAAGCCGGATAAGAACAGTAGGGGCAGTTCGTCACGGCGGTGAATTCGTCCGCAGTCAGCGTGCCTCCGCAGTTTCTGCACTGATAGATACGCTCTCCGCTTCCGGAATTCTCCACGCTCTCTTCCGGAGCCTTCACCGAAAGATCCGGAAAGCCTGCATTCGCGTCCGCAATTTCCGCGGTCGTGCCGCAGTTCGGACATTTCAGTTTTCCCGAGCCGGGATCATACAGAAGACGTGATCCGCAGCCGGGACATTTGATCGTTTGAATCATTTTCTTCCTCCTGCATTACTTCGCTCAGTCAGGCATCACGATCTTCGGCATCTTCTTCGGTTCTTCCGGTTTTTTTCCGAATAAGCCGCCGGACCGGTTGTCGTGATGCTTGCTTTTCAGCATTTTAACATCATCGGGCATATACTTCGCAACGACCTTCACGGTATAGAACACCACTCCCGCCGTCAGAAGGACCGACAGCACGAACAGGATCCACGAAGGAATGCCGAATTCCAGATATGCCGATGTATAGCCGATCAGGTTCGGGATCGCCGTGATGATCAGGACACCGAACGCTGCGACCGTATATTTCTTTTCCAGCTTTTCGCCGCGCACGCCGTAGAACAGGACCGCTGCCGCAGTCTGTGCCAGTGCGCTCAGCACATAAGCCGCATGCTCGCCGAGATAGACAAAGCCGGGCGTCTTTGTCAGGCTGAGAAGCGCATTCGTTGCAGCCTCCAGATCTTCGCCGTTCTGCACCATCATGGTGAGCGTTCCGTCAAAACCGCTCTGGTTGACTGCGGACATGATCATCAGATACTGGAAACTGTAGGTGATCTGCTGTCCTAAAAAGATCGCAGCCGCATAAGCCGAAACACCGTAAGCAAGAGCCGCGCCGATATTGGTCTTCAGATGACGCCTGTCCAGCATGCGGAAGGCATATCTGACGCCGAAGAAGGCAGCCACACCCTCCAGTATGAAAGAAAAGACCGTCCCCGTCATTGACAGAATAAATGTATACCGGTCCGCACGGGCCGGATCCTCCGACATGGCTTTCATGCCCGGGATCAGACTGATGCCGCTCATGACCATCGTATAGGCCAGATAACAGAACAGCACGTTGAAAAGAAGACCGGCAATCACACCGGGCCCCCAGTTGAACGTACGGTTTTTGACCTGAATAAATGCAATGATGCCGATCACGATCAGAAGCAGTGCACCGCCTGCAAGCGCGATCATGGAAAAGGCAGGTACCTTCATATCGCTGTACTGGGTCACTACGGTCTCCACTGTCTCCGTAACTGTCTGCTGAATGACAGTCACGCCGGGAGCTGTCTCCTCAGATGCCTGCAATACAAGCTGTGTCAAACCAAACATAGGCTGCTTTCCTCCGCTTCATAAGTGTCAGGATACATCAATATCCAGTGTTAATCATACATGATTCGGCCTGTTTTTGCAAGAAAAGTACCCGAAACATTTCCCAAAAGAATTCGTCATTTTTTGTGCAGAATATCCAAAATTTGAAGGCATTCTTCCTTGACCCCTGTATCTATTTCTGTTAAAATAATAACGAACTGCATCATTATAATGATTTCGATAACATGATTCATTTCAATTCGATCTCGTTGGAACCGGCGGTTCAAATCAGTTTGGAGGTAAGATCAATATGAACAAAGGAACAGTTAAATGGTTCAACAACCAGAAGGGCTACGGCTTCATTTCCGATGAGAACGGAAACGATGTATTCGTACATTACTCCGGACTCAACATGGAAGGCTTCAAGTCTCTGGACGAAGGCCAGGCTGTTGAATTCGATATTATCGAAGGCGCAAAAGGCCCTCAGGCAGTAAATGTAACAAAGCTGTAAAAAGAACTGTTTCAGTCGAGAACGGCCTCCGGTTTTCTTCCGGAGGCCGTTCTCTTTCTTTTTATTTCTGTGCCAGGATCGTCTGAAGGTCCTCCGGCGAAAAATGATACTTTTTGCTGCAGAACTGGCAGACCATCTCCACTTCTCTGCCCTCATCGATCAGCGACTGTATCTCCTCCTTCGGAAGAGACATCAGCATATCCTTTGTCTTCTCTTCGGAACAGCTGCAGGTGAACGCCACCGGGATCCTGTCCAGAAACTCCGGGTCCATCCCCTCAAAGAAGTCCTTCATCATATCTTCCACGGTCTTTCCGCTCTCCAGATATTCGGTCACGGAAGAAAAGCCGGAAAGCTTCTTTTCCAGCGCATCGATCACCCCGTCCGAAGCGCCGGGCATCATCTGAATGATGAAGCCGCCCGCATTCTTCACCTGCGCGGTCTCTTTGTCAAGAAGCACGCCGAGCGCCACGGAGGAAGGCGTCTGTTCGGATGTCGCGAAGTAATAGGTAAGATCCTCCGCGATCTCTCCGGTCTCCAGGATCGTCTGTCCCACGTAAGGATCCTTCAGGCCCACGTCCCGGATCACGGACAGCACGCCCAGACCGAGCGCCTCGCCCACGTTCAGATGGCCTCTGTCGTTTGCGGGAAGGATCACCACCGGATTTTTGACATAGCCCTTCACATGTCCGAAGGCATCCGCAGTTACGGTAAGGCCCTGGATCGGCCCGTCACAGTCGATCTTAATGGTCAGAAGGTCCTTTTCCCCCTTCATCATGAAGCCCATCATGGCACCTGCAGTCAAAAGGCGGCCGAGCGCTGCCGCGCAGATCGGGCTCAGTTCATGTGCGGCTCTTCCGAATTCCGCCGTTTCCTTTGTACTCGCCGCAAAGAAACGGACCTGTCCCTGTGCCGCCGTTCCGCGGATCATATAATCACTCATGCTTCTTTCCTCTCTCCTTCAGGATCACATAGATCCTTTCTGCATTCCTGCCGGGCTTCTTCTTTTTCATCGCCTCATACACAGCCACAAATTCCATGCCTGCGCGTTCAGCCATCTCCCGTATTTCCTCTATGCTCCATGCGCGCTGTTCGTGATACTCCGAAAAGCGCTCGTACATGCCGTTATTCTTCTGTTCAAAGACGGTGAGCGCATATTCGTTGATCCGCCGTCTCCTGTCATAGTAGTTCTGCCAGATATAAGAGGCTGTTTCCTCCTCCGCCGCTTCCGTGCGCTCGCCGAGTACATCGCGGTAGTAGTGTTCGGTCTTCAGGTCGAAAATAAAGAGGCCGCCGGGATCCAGATAATTGTTGACAAGCTTCAGCGTTTTGAGAAGATCCCGCCGCGTCAGAAGATAGTTCATCGTATCGCAGACGGCAAAGACCGCACGCATGGTTCCGTACAGTTCAAACGATCTCATGTCCTGATTCAGGTACAGAATATCCAGCCCGCTTTTTTCCTTTTTCAGGAGTGCCTCCTGAAGCATCTCGGCGGATGAGTCGATGCCGGTCATATCATAGCCCTTCTCCGCCATGAGCTCTGTCATCGTTCCGGTGCCGCAGCCGAGCTCTAAAAGCAGGCCTTCCGTGATCCCGTGATCCTTCAGAAGCATTTCCAGATAATCGCTCCAGGCCTGATAAGGGATCTCGTCCATGAACAGATCATACACCCTGGCAAAATCTCCGTATTCGCTCATTTACGTCCTCCCGCTGCGTTTTTCGCATCCCACATTCTACCATATCCCAGGTAAAATGTGAAGCCTTTGTGAAGCGGCGATTCTCTTCCCGCTTTCTATTGATTCAGCGCATCTTTTGCGGTATGATAAGAGCAGGAAAGGAGGGATCTGATGAAGCACAAAGGCATCCTGCATTATATCCGTCTGACGCAGCTGAAACGGATCCTGTATCCGGTCCTTTTTCTTGCGCTGGTTTTTGCGATCCTTTTCAATCTGCCGTTTTTTGATTTCCTGGCGCTCGGAAGCATCGGTGCGGATACGCCCCTTTCGGAAGCGGTCAACAGCCGGCGGAAATACGTCCGCACGCAGGCCCGCGACCTGTACTATACCGGAGACGACTGTTATATCAACGGCGTTCTGACCGGCCACTACTACTATCAGCTGAACGACAGCGGCTGCCGGATCTATATTCTGAAGCCGCAGGCCGGAAGACCCGCGGAGCCTTATATCGAAAAGGCTTCCGTCACCGGAAAGCTGGAAAAATTCACTCCCGCTTCGGATCCGCTGTTTGAGGATCTTGCCGGGGAGCTGAACTGGACCGTGGAAGGTCTTACCTCCGTCTGCGATCCTTACTGTGTCAACCAGGCCTACCGGCTTCCGGCTCTGCAGATCGTGCTTCTCGTGATCACGGTGCTGGCCCTGATCGCCGGTATGATCAGCCTTTTCTACATGCTGCTTCTTCTGGCCTTTCCGAAGCTTTCCGTCACCTACAGACGGCTGAAGAACTACGGAAATGCAGATGATATTCTGGACGATGCCGAGGACGAGATCCTGCATTACGAGCTTCTCCGTCAGGGCAATATGATCCTCACCCCCAAATATCTGACAGAGCTTTCCGCGGAACAGAGCTTCATCGTTCCTCTGGAATCCGTGCTCTGGGTCTTCCACACCAGAGACATGCGTTTTTCCGTAAAAGACAAACGCCGCCGCATGTATTACGCGCTCTGGATCATTACGATCGCAGGGGATAACTTTATACTGAAAAACCGGTCCAAGGCAGAGATCGACACGATCATGGATGTGCTGACGGACCGTTACCCGAATTTCTTCTATGACTATTCCGAAGAGCAGGAAAAGATGGTCCGCTACATCCTGCGTGAAAGCAAACGGGAACTGGCCGAGAAGAAGAACCGTTGAAAGGAAGTGATGACTGATGCGTATGGAACGGATCAATGACCGCCAGGTGCGGTGTGTGATCACCAGTGAAGACCTTGCGGAGAGAAGCCTCTCTCTTCGTGAACTGAAATACGGAAGCATGGAGACCGCAAAGCTTTTCAAGGAAATGCTCTCTGCCGCTTACGATGAATACGGCTTCAACGCCGACAATCTGCCGATCATGATCGAAGCTGTCCCCATGAACCGTGACGAGCTTCTGATCATTATTTCCGCTGTTGAGGATGCGGAGGAACTGGACCCGCACTTTGCGCGTTTTGCTCCTCAGGAGGATCCCGGCGCGTCTTTTTTGCAGGAGCCGAATGCAGGCACACAGGGAAGCAGCTTTCTTCCCACGGAAAACGAAAGCTTTGTGCTTTCCGTCGGTCTCGTGGAATTCAACTCGATCGACGATGCCATCCTCTTCTGCAAACAGGTCGGGGATTCCTTCCCCGGTCATACCGCCCTGTACCGCACACCTGGCGGGCCCGGCTATCTTATGGTCATTCTGAAGCCTGATGAGATGTCCGCGCACGATTTCCATACATTCCTGAACAGTCTGATGGAATACGGAGATCTGCGGGAAGACGGACGGATCTTATATGCCTGGCTTTCCGAACACGATTCTCCCGTCATGGAGGAACCGCTGCACATTTTGTCCGGAATGTAAGGTGTTTATGCGGCCCTGCTCCATCCGCCGCATAAGATCACCGAAATATAAAGAGAACAGGAGAAAAAGAAATGCTGAATTTTGATGAACTCGCTGCTGCAATGGGAGATCTGGATGAAGACACTGTGAAAGAGATCCTGAATGGTGTAATGGATGAAGGCGGCAGTGAAGCCGACCTTGCCCTGGAAGCTTGCCAGAAGGGCATGGATCAGGTCGGAAAGCTGTTTGAAGACGGAGAATATTTTGTCGGCGATCTGATCTACGCAGGTGAACTGATGACCGATGCCGTGAATATTCTGAAGGATGCACTGGTCTCGGGCGGAAGCAGCGACGCAAAGGAAAAAATGCTCCTCTGCACCGTAAAAAACGATCTGCATGATATCGGCAAGAACATCGTGAAAGCCATGCTGGAGGCAAGCGGCTTCAACGTGATCGATCTCGGGATCGACGTTCCCGCAGAAAAGATCGTGGAGACCGTCAAGGCGGAAAATATCCGCATCGTTGCCCTTTCCGGCGTACTGACACTTGCGATCGACTCCATGAAGGAGACCATTCAGGCCATCCGCGATGCCGGCCTCGACTGCAAGGTCATCATCGGCGGCGCCCCCGTTTCCGAAGACGCCTGCCGTATTACCGGTGCTGATGAATGGGCTCACAGCCCGCAGAAGACCGTTGAGACCTGCAGAGCGTGGGTCAAAGCGTAAAACCATAGTAAGAAAAAAGCCGAAGGACTACAGATACTCCGATATTTGCAGTTCTTCAGCTTTTTTCTTTTTGTTATCTCTTTTTTCCAATAGGAGGATGAAGATCCCAATCCGGAAAACAACTTGCAAAGCCTTCCAAATTCTGCGTCAGAACGATTTTTTCAGCTTTTTCGAGTTCTGTTTCAGGTTTACCGAATAATTCACCCAATTCGTTAAAATCATCTTCCATGCTTACAATGTTTTGATTATTGTTGTCAGACATCACTTTCTCCTTTTACGCCACTATATGCTCGCCTTCACTATTATACTGATCCATAATTATGCATATATCATTCCATTGACTTAATGATGATTCAAGTTTTGCCTTTCCTACGGCAATTCTATTATCAAAATCGTTATTTACTCTTGCAATACGTTTTTCAATGGTTTTGAGCTCACTGAAGCGCATGCTGAATAATATTATACTAACAACGGTCATACCGATTGAAGCAGGAATCAAAATCGGCACAGTAATACCGCACACAACTGCAAGCACGAACATAACTACTGAAACAAGCAGAAATGTTCTGGGTTTTTTTTCGATAGTACTGATTTCCTCTTCCCTTAATAAATTCATTGTTCTTTCATAATCTGCAGCAAGTTCGGAGAATTCTGTTCCATCATTTGATAATCCGGTCCAATCATCTAACTTCAAAGTAATTTTATCAGGGAACGAATTCTTTGCTTTATCTATATATTTTGAGTAACCGCGATTAATATAACTACTCAAGAAGGTGACTGCAGTCCTCCGTTTTGACGGGGCGGCATCCGTCTCATCAATAATTTCACTAGACATTTTTTCTATAAAATCAAGTTTCTTCTGCTGACGTTTAATTTCTCTGCTCAAAATCTCTCTCTTAGCTTTTTCTTCATCACCCTCATAATATTTTACAAGAGAAAGATACTCTTCTTCCCGTCTGATATCAGTCTCGGCTTTATCATAATTGCTAATTAACTGGACCAATTCGCTATCGATTGCTTTCTTCATCGTTTCCTGATCTACAAAAGCATCTTTGATGCCCTTAAAGTTTTTACGAATCACTCCATAAGAATTTACCGACCCAACAGCTGAATTGATTCTTGAAAACTCATCTGCCGTTTGAGCAAGATCCGGATACATCGACTTAACATCGATTTGAAAACGCTGACAGTAGTTTGCCCATTTTTCCTCCTGTGCTGTCTCAAAATCACCCCGATTACCGCGTATCTCATCAATCCATTTTGCAATATATCCTTGACACATATTTCTATCATCAGGACCAAAAACACCGTTTACATAAGCATCAATATACGTAAAGGTTTCTTCTGTGATGCTTTGTGCGCTTTGTTTGGAGAAATAAATAGAAAGCCATTCAAAACCGGTTTCGATTCTTCCATTACGCCGACAGATCAATGCCATCGCAAGTGCAGTTTTTTCTTCATCTCGCTTCATGGCCTCAGCAATCGCCCGCTCAGCGAGATTGCGGTCGTTTGAAATCCAGGCTGAAACCGCAACCAGACACGGAGAAAGCCAATACTCCGGTGTTGAAAGCATCAATTCCTCAGACACCTGTGAAATCGTATTTTTCTTAACTAAAGCCGCATCAGTTGCCTGAATCACACCAAGCATTGTCTCACGAATGAGAGAATAGTTACCATACTTCTGTCCAATTTCCTGACGGACACGAATTAACTCACTTATGGCTTTCTGCAAAGCCGTAGCACTTTTCTGCTCCTTAACCATTTGCTGAAAGTCCTGAGTGAGCTTTAACAAATCTTGTTGAACACTATCTATTTTTCGCTCGATTTGCGATGCCTTTCTATCGATGTCAGCTACTGTTTCGCTGACGGTTTCAACAGATTTTTTCAATTTGTTGATTTCACTAAAGTCCTTACTGAGAGAATCTACTGACTGTTTCAGCTTACTGACCTTATCGCTGACTGTAGCAAAAGTTTCTTCTGACATAGAGATTGTCCTTCCTAATCTATTGTAGATTACCAGAATCTTTATTGTATACCTGCATCTTCTTCATATTTGCGTTTTCTTTGTTGATAAGCTCGTTGAAACATCTCTTTGTATTGGCAATCAGCCATAGAATCAATAATCTTACCAACAGACAAAACAAAATTATCGTAGAAATAACGTGTTTTCGATTTCAGAAGAAATGTGTTGCTTGCATATGGTGAATCCGGATTGGTTTGGATTGCAGAAAGCAATGCATAACAAAGTTTCGGGACGCCACAATGTTCTGCCAGCTCACTATAGATAGCAACCATCTCCTTTGACAAAAACCCCATTGAAGGTCTCTTACCAATCAGATATGGGCATAATTTATCCAAAAAATCGCAAATCATCTGTGCATCTCTTTCATCCTGCAAATTCTTGGCTACAACAGTAATCACATTCTTTTCATACTCAATCAGGCTGTACGGCGAAGCCAGAAAAAGCTGCATCAATTCTTTAATTTCATCATATTCGAGCGCACTGCTTTCCGCAAAACGAAAAAAAGACTGTATGCTTCCATTTTTACCAAGTATATGTTCATCATAGTATGCCATGATATATAAAGCTGGAGCATTATCTATGAATATATTAATTACATCGTGTGCGTATTGACTTGCTGTATCGTATTTCCCGCCGACAAAGAAAGTAATCGCATTCTGTCTGCTATATGCAACCTGGCCATTAACATTCAATGTAGCTCTCGAGTAATACTCTTCTTTTCCGCACTGATTGCACAACAATACACGACGTTGTGGATCAAATGTTACATTTGTGCTTCCGCAACCGGAGCACTGCATTCCGCTTATCAAAACTACTCTCCTCTATTTCAGGCTTTTCAAGCCCTGGTCCTCCACATCAGCAATGCCTTATCTATCATGCCGATGATACATTCACTATTTTCATTATTATCAATAGCTTCTTGAATTCTGGAAAGTTGACTGAAAAAACACTTTTCCTTTTCAAAATTTTGAAATGATATGGTATTTGTACCATAATCAATATTTTCTTTTAATTTAAGAATTGATTCTTTTACAACGTCATCTTTAACACTTGCCAACATATTTTTCAAAGCGGTTGACATCCGTACGGTCTTTTCAGTTTTGTCCCGCATAATCTCATTCTTTTTCTTAAGACTTCCCAAATAGAAAAGAATATATACAGAATAAATCAAAGCCCCCGCAGTCAATATAATATTAACTGTCAAACAGATTTTTTCCGGTATCTGTGATTGGCCATTTGAATTGCCTGAAACCAGAATAAACACAGTATTCAAAATGATAGAAATACAGATATAACCAATAGAGAAATAGGCAGGAATCACAGGCGCAGAAGTTTCATTAGGGATCTCATCTGTTTTTTGAACAAGATTCAGTATAAACACCAGTAAAAAACTGAAAGTTCCAAATGCCAGCCCACATTTTCCAACACTGCCGGCTGCAGCAATGTTGCAAAGCAAAGCAATAAGAATCAACCATGTGATTCCCAATACCGTTACCGCAAAAAGGAAAAGTTTCCTATTCATTTTCATGGCACATATCCTTCCATCAATTATAGTTTCTCTCCACACTCCATGCAGAATTTGCTGTTTTGTGATAATTTGGCTCCGCATTTCGGACAGATCTGATAATCAATCATCTTTCTACCACAATTATAACAATATCTGGCTCCTTTTACCAAATGTGTTCCACAATCAGGACATATAAGTTCATACTCTATTTTTTCTCCGCAGTTGTAACAGAAATGTGCTTCCTTAGGCAATTTTGTATTACACGCCGGACACACAGTTTCATTTTCAGAGGCAACAGTTTTCTCGGATCCAGTCTTTTGAAAAATATCGAATGTATCCTGTGCTACAGAATTTATTCCACTTCCGAATGCATTTCCAATCCCTACACCCATACCTAATCCCATACCTGCACCTAAAAAAGATCCCGAAGAACCCTCATTTTCAGCTGCAGCATGCATGACTCCATAAGCCTTTTCTTGCTGATAAGTAAACCCTTCGCGCTCGCGCATCCGTGCCCTGGCTGCAGACTCAATATCCATCCTGACAGCATTTCCTTCTGCCTCAAGTTGATTGCGCTTTTTTTGGATTTTCATCTCATTGATAGAAATCAAGTCCTCTTCAGGTACATTAATGTTATGAAAAGAAAAATTGTCCAAAGACAAGCCAAACTCATCAAAATATGGCATCAATTTTTCTTGAATATCTGCTGACAGTTCGGATAAATATGCACTGATTCTCATTACACCAATTTTATTGGCAACAATGCATTCTGCAAGAAGATCGGGAACATATTCGAGAATTTTCGCCCTCATAAACCCAACCAGTTCGTTTCTTGTATAATCCGAACGCGTTCCGACTATTTTCCGAAGGAACTTCGTTGCCTGAATCGAAGCAATGCTTGTATCCAACTGCTCAATATGAACACCGAACAGGCCAAACGCACGAACATGTACATTAACCTCTTCTTCAGGGTCTGACACAACAATCGGTGCATGAGTCCCCCAGTTCAGTTCATTCATATACGTTGCATTTATAAAATATACTGTACTGTGATATGCTGACTCTCCATTGGTCAATGTATGTGAAAGGTTACGGAACGGAGCAAAACGACTGTCACCCGTCTCCAGTTTTGCTTTACACGGTCCAATAAAAACAGCTACTTGCGAAGTAACTCCGCCCTCTTCATTCAGGGAATTGCCGGACGCAATATTATTAACAAACACAGCAATTTGAGAAGGATGAACAATCAACTGGGAACCAGATGGAAAATCCTCAGCCTCAAACTTATGAACGATTATAGAAGCCTCTTCATCAGTTTTAGGTTCCCATTTAATAAGATCAACAGCAAAAGCATTGAGAAGACTATGTTTTTCCATTTTGGGTTGATCGGAATTGTTTGAAAACAATGACATCTCTATCCCTCCATTCCTTCAGTATCATATACTATCTGATTATATTAATCTTAAGTCTATCATGCAAAAAAAGATTTATCAACACATCTTCTGTGTGAACTGAACAGCTTGAATGCTCATTAGCTCTCCCGCCTCAGTCTGAAACCGGGATCTTTCCCCTCTCTTGCAAAAACAGGAATTGAAGAAAGCGGCGCGTCAGCGGTGATCCACTGTCCGCCGCTGTATTTTTTGCCGTCGCGCATATCAGTCCATTCCGCTCCTGCGGGCAGATACAGTCTGCGTGTCCGCTCTCCCGCGGTATAAACAGGCGCCACTAAGACCGCATCGCCGAACAGATACTCATCCTCAATATTCCAGCATTCGGAATCCTTCGGGAATTCATAAAACAGGGTACGCATGACAGGGCGTCCGTAAAGGTGCGCCTCCTCCATGAGTCTTGTGATATAAGGCTTCATCCGTTCGCGGAGCTGAATGCAGTCCGTGAGGATCGGATAGGCTTCTTCTCCGTAGGACCAGACTTCATTGTCCGCACCGGTAGAGCACATGCCGCCGCCGCTTTCCGGCCAGCCGTATTTCTGACCGGGGTTATCCGTCGCAGGCTCGCGGTCACCGTGAAGCCGCATGACAGGACAGAAGGTCCCGTATTCAAACCAGCGGAGCAGGATCTCGCGGAAAGCAGGATCATCGGGATCGCCGCCGTGGAAGCCGCCGATATCCGTCGTCCACCACGGGATTCCGGCTAGGCCCATGTTCAGGCCTGCCGCCATCTGATTCCGGAGCGCTTTGAAGCTCGAATGGATATCGCCCGACCATACGAGCGCGCCGTAGCGCTGGCTTCCCGCCCAGGCACAGCGGAGCAGATTGATCGGATTTTCGATCCCCTCTTCTTTCATGCCTTCATAAAAACCCTGTGCATAGAAACGCGGATACAGATTGCCGATCTGCACATTCGGTCCCATCGCATAACGGTACAGGTCAAAGTCATATTTACCGTATTCAGGCTCAGCCTCATCCAGCCAGAAAAGGCTTACGCCCTTCTTCAGATAGTTCTCCTTTGCCTTTTCCCAGACAAAGCGGCGCGCTTCCGGATTCGTCGCATCAAAATGCACGGTCATTTCCATGAAATCCATCGCATAGCGAAGGCCTCTGTCTGTCCGGATCAGATATCCTTTTTCCAGCATTTCCGGGTAGTTTACGCTCTGTTTCGTTACCGTCGGCCACACGGAGACCATCAGACGGATCCCCATCTCATTCAGCTTCCTGACCATTCCCTCCGGATCCGGCCAGTAGTTCCGGTCAAAATCCCAGTCGCCCTGATGCGGCCAGTGGAAGAAGTCGATCACGATCACGGATACCGGGATCCCGCGGCGATGATATTCCTCCGCAACGGACAGAAGCTGCTCCTGATTCCAGTATCTGAGTTTGCATTGCCAGAAGCCCATCGCCCAGTCCGGCATCATCGGCACGGTTCCGGAAACAGCCGCGTACTGTGTTTCGATCTCGTCCGGCGTATCTCCTGCCGTGATCCAGTAATCCATCTGCTTCGTGGACATCAGCTGCCAGCGGGTCACATTCTTTCCGAATACGACCGAGCCGATGCCCGGATTGTTCCAAAGGAACCCATAACCCTTTGAAGAGACTACGAACGGCACGCTCGCCTGGGAATTCCGGTGCGCAAGCTCCAGCTCACACCCCTTCAGATCCAGCTGCGGCATCTGATACTGCCCCATACCGTAAAGCTTTTCCTCCGGGTCCGACTCAAAACGGACCGTCAGGCGGTAATCGCCGCCGGGGATCGGATAGAACTCGCGCGCATCGATGTCCAGTGCACTGCAGTAGTCCGCCTTGAGATCCAGCCGGTTCCGCAGAAATTCCTCCAGAAGGACTTCACCTTTTTCATTTTCAAAGAAAAGCTTTCCGGCTGCCGTGATCCTGGCAAGGATCCTGCCGTTTCTGATCGTAGCTTCTTTTTCGCCGATCACGATCTCCGCATTTTTCTCTTCTTTAGGAAGAAGGGCCCAGTTTTCGGAAAGCTCCAGCCTGTCATTCATCGTGCAGCGCACGCGCAGACTGTCCTTTCCCCAGGGCTCGATCAGAAGCTTTTCCGCATCAAAACGTCTGCAGAGCTTTCCGTCCTCCGCACTGAAGACTTTCGAATATCCGACTGCTGTAATAATTCCCATCGCAATTCTCCTCTGTCGATCTGTTTTGAAAAAAGCTCCCTCTATATGATCTCCGGCGTGCTGCCGTTTCATATAAAGGGAGCATATTTCTGTCATTTCTCTGTTACATTCCGCTGCCGCTCCGCTGTGCTCAGTCGATCACTCTCACGCGGATCACACCGTCGATCGCACTGATATCCGCGACCAGTTTTTCCGGAACGGAACCGTTAAAGTCCATAATGGTATAAGCGATATTGCCGCGGGCCTTGTTGACCAGGTTTTCGATGTTGAGTCCTTCACCGACGACCAGATCCGTCATCTTGCCGAGCATACCGACCTTATTGTCATGCATGACGCAGACACGGGCGCCTTCCGCTCTTGCAAAGACCACATCCGGATAGTTGACGGAATTGCTGATGTTGCCGTTTTCCAGATAGTCAATGGTCTCGTTCGCTGCCATCACGCTGCAGTTTTCATCTGCCTCGGGCGTACCTGCTGCAAGGTGCGGGGTAAACAGAACATCCGGACGCTGCATTTCGCGCGGTGTCGGGAAATCGGTTGCATAAGCCGTGATCTTTCCGCTCTCCAGTGCATCACAGACTGCATCGTTGTCCACGATGGGGCCGCGTGCATAGTTGACAAGATACACGCCGTCCTTCATCTGATCGATATATTCCCTGCCGATATAACCGCGGGTGGATTCGTTCAGCGGGCAGTGGATCGTGATCACGTCACAGACAGGAAGCAGTTCCTCCAGGTTCTTGGCAAATGTCAGATACTGGGAAAGCTCCTGTACGCGCGCATGGCCGAGATAAGGATCGTAGCCGATGACCTTCATGCCGAGATCATGGCAGCTCTTCGCCATGATGGAACCGATCGCGCCGACACCGATAATGCCGAGAGTCTTGCCCTTGATCTCCGGGCCGCGGAACTGTTCCTTGCCTTTTTCGACTGTCTTGCCGGCTTCGGATTCCTCCGTGGGAAGACTCTTTACCCACTGCATGGCCTTCACGCCGTTTCGCATAGCCATGATCATTGCGGAGATCGTCAGTTCCTTGACTGCATTGGCATTTCCGCCGGGGCAGTTGAACACGACCACGCCCATCCGGGTCAGCTTGTCGACCGGGATCGTATTCACGCCTGCACCGATCCGGACGATCGATTTCAGATTTTCGCCGAACTCCACCTCGTGAAGAGGGGTACTGTGTACCAGAATACCGTCAGGATCGGAGACGTCATCAGCGATTCTGTAATTATCGTTGAAAATATTTCTGCCAGCCGCCGCAATTTTGTCAAAAGTCTGAATCTTATACACTTCTCTGCTCTCCTTTATTGTACTCTGTCATATCCGGTCCGGAGCTGTCCTTCCGAATCTGATATTCGTATAGTATATCGCTTTATTACTTTACTGTCAAGAAGTACACACAGCTGCCTTCTGCTCCTTAGAGTAAAATAATAGTTGGCAAAAAAACAGGAAGAGGCCGAAACCTCTTCCCAATCATACAGAAATAGCTTAGTATTTAATTGTCCAGAAAAAATACGAAAGGGTCTGTATGATGGATACTATAGTAAACGGAAACG
>JAZUFC010000097.1:0-2016 GCA_045640465.1 Lachnospiraceae bacterium
AAAAGAGGCACAGAGTGCCAAAATGAAGCTGAATATGAAACATGAATTCAGAAAAGCCGTCCGCCGTACTGAAAAAAGCGCATAAATATAAGCAAAACATTTCTGTGCAGAAGTTTTGCCAACGTTTACTTGACAGTAACTCCGCAAAACTCAGAGTTGAAAAAAACGCGCGGCGCGTCTATGATAGAGTCAACAACTTCCGTGCAAAGGAGCGTAAAGGGTTCTTTTGCCGGAATTCATACAGGAGCGACAGAATTGAATATTATCATTACCGGTGCATCGCGCGGGATCGGAAGAGCCGTATCTCTTGCCTTCGCCCGTGAGCATCATCATCTTCTGCTTACGGGCTTTTCCAGTCCGGATGCACTTTATACAGTAAAAAAAGAGGCAGAGGCATTCGGAAGCACCGTGGATCTCTTTCTCGGGGATCTCGGCACGGAGGAAGGCTGCCGCACGCTCAAAGACCGCGCGGAGGAATGTTTTTCCCATACGGATCTTCTTGTCAACAATGCCGGCATCGCAGATGTCCGCCTGTTTCAGGATTCGGACGACAGTAATCTGCAGAAGATCCTGAACACCGATCTTCTGTCCGTCATCCGCATCACAAAAGGACTCCTTCCCTCCATGATCGGAAGACACTGCGGTCGCATCATCAATATCTCCTCCGTCTGGGGACTTTCCGGCGCCTCCTGTGAAGTCGAGTATTCCGCCGCAAAGGGTGCGGTCAACACCTTCACAAAAGCGCTTGCCAAAGAATGCGCCCCGTCCGGCATCAGCGTCAACGCGATCGCTTTCGGGGCGGTCGATACGGAAATGAACGGACATCTCTCACCGGAGGAAAAGAAGGATCTGGAGGAAGAGATCCCCTTCGGACGGATGGCGACAGCCGAAGAAGCCGCCGAAATGGTCCTTCTGCTTTCAAAAGCCCCGCTTTATCTGACCGGAGAGATCATCCGTTTTGACGGCGGCTGGCTGTGACTTCAGACAAACAGAGAAACAGCGCGGATCAAAAGATCCGCGCTGTTTCTCTGTTTGCAGATGTATGATATTTTACCACTCCAGCTTCTTTGCAAAATAAGCGGGAAGATCTGCGATCGCCACGCGCTCCTGCTCCATGGTGTCACGGTCACGGACTGTGACGCAGCCGTCGGTCTCGGTATCGAAATCGTAGGTGACGCACCAGGGCGTACCGATCTCATCCTGACGGCGATAACGCTTGCCGATGGAACCTCTGTCATCGAAATCGCAGTTGAACTTCTTGGAAAGTTCAAAGTACAGCTTCTCGGCGCCTTCGTTCAGCTTCTTGGAAAGCGGAAGGATACCGACCTTGACCGGTGCAAGTGCCGGATGGAAATGAAGCACGGTACGGACGTCACCGCCTTCCAGTTCCTCTTCGTCATAAGCGGAGCAGAGGAAAGCCAGAACCACACGGTCTGCACCGAGTGAAGGTTCTACGACATAAGGAATATAGGCTTCGTTCTTTGTCTCGTCGAAATAGGTCATATCCTGACCGGAGACATTCTGATGCTGGGTCAGATCGTAATCGGTTCTGTCCGCAACGCCCCAGAGCTCGCCCCAGCCGAACGGGAACAGGAATTCAAAGTCTGTGGTGCCCTTGGAATAGAAGCAGAGTTCTTCCGGTGAATGGTCTCTTAAGCGGAGCTCTTCATCCTTCATGCCGAGCTTCTTCAGCCATTCATGGCAGAAGGTGCGCCAGTACTGGAACCATTCCAGATCCGTGCCGGGCTCGCAGAAGAATTCCAGTTCCATCTGCTCGAACTCTCTGGTACGGAAGGTGAAGTTGCCGGGTGTGATCTCATTACGGAAGGATTTGCCGATCTGTGCGATACCAAAGGGCAGCTTCTTTCTGGAGGTACGCTGGACATTCTTGAAGTTGACGAAAATACCCTGTGCGGTTTCAGGACGCAGATAAACCGTGCTCTTTGCATCTTCGGTAACGCCCTGGAAAGTCTTAAACATCAGGTTGAACTGACGGATATCGGTAAAATTGTGCTT
>JAZUFC010000098.1:0-4394 GCA_045640465.1 Lachnospiraceae bacterium
GCCTCCGACTTATCGGTTCGGAAGTCTTCTTAGGCTTTGTCGGCGTCGGTATGCCTGTGGATGCGATCACGCTCGGCAACATCGTCAATCAGGGACGTGCGTCCTTCGCACAGCATCCCTATCAGATGCTTCTTCCGGCGGCGATCCTCTGCTTTATCACTGTGGCATTTTATGTACTGGGCAACAAGTTCGCGGATGCGTCCGATCCCCAGAATCATATCTACTGATGAAAGGAGGCATGCATGAATTCCGAAATCGATGAACGTGCGGAAAAGGAACCGATCCTGAAGGCCTCCGATGTGGAGATCCGTTTCAGCCTCCGCGGAAAAACACTGACCGCGGTACGAAACACCTCTCTGTCTCTTTATGAAGGCGAAACGCTGGCGATCGTCGGCGAATCCGGCTCCGGTAAATCCGTCTTTGCCAAGTCCTTTATCGGCATGCTGGATAAGAACGGTCAGGTGTCGCACGGTACCGTGATGTATCAGGGTGAGGATATGTATACCTACCGGACGGAAAAAGACTGGCTGAAGGTCCGCGGCAAAAAGATCGCCATGGTCTTCCAGGACCCGATGACTTCTCTGAATCCGGTCCGTACTATCGGCGAGCAGATCGCCGAGGTCATTACCTGGCACTTCGGCGCATCTCATGAGGATGCAAAAAAGGAAGCCATTGAGATCCTGAAAAAAGTCGGTATTCAGGATGCTGAGAACCGTTACCGTCAGTATCCGAATGAGTTTTCGGGCGGCATGCGTCAGCGTGTCGTGATCGCCTGCGCCATCGCCTGCAGACCGGAGATCCTGATCTGCGACGAACCGACGACAGCGCTTGATGTGACCGTGCAGGCACAGATCCTCCGGCTGATCCGTGATCTTCAGAAGGAGCTTTCCATGTCGGTCATCTTCATTACGCACGATCTCGGCGTAGTGGCTAACATTGCCGATCATGTGGCCGTTATGTATGCCGGTCAGATCGTGGAGTACGGCACGGTACAGGAGATCTTCAAGGCACCCGAGCATCCGTATACCAGGGCGCTTCTGAAGGCGCTTCCGCAGCTCGGCGTCAAGGGACGTCCGCTGTATTCGATCCCCGGAACACCGCCGAATCTGTATAAAGAGATCGTCGGCGATGCGTTCGCACCGCGTAATCCGCAGGCGATGGAGATCGATTTTGAAGAGGAACCGCCTGTTTCTGAAGTGACGCCCGGACATTTTGCAAAGACCTGGCTCCTCCATGAGAATGCAAAGGAATACCGTGAGGCGCTTCTTGCAAAGGAGGAAGAGGAGAGAAAACAGGATTCTCTGAAGGCAGAGACGCCTTTCGATTATCAGAATGCCGAAAAACTGATGACCGTAAAGGATCTGACCGTTTCCTTTAAAAACAGGGGAAGATCGTTTAAGGCAGTCGATCATGTCTCTTTTGATATTTTCAAGGGTGAGACCCTTTCTCTGGTCGGCGAATCCGGCTCCGGAAAGACTACGGTCGGCCGTGCGCTCATGCGGATCTACACCTCCAATGTTTCGGGCGAAGTGCTGTATCAGGGGCAGAAGATCAGCGGAAAGATCGACAGAAAGCTGGAAAAGGAGCTGCACATGAAGATGCAGATGATCTTCCAGGATCCCATGGCGTCCTTGAATGAGCGTGCCAAGGTGGAGTATATCGTTTCCGAAGGCCTCAACAATTTCCGTCTGTATGACGACGAGGCGGACCGCAAGAGAAAGGTTGCCGACATCATGAAAGAGGTCGGTCTTTCTCCGGAATTCGTGACCCGTTTCCCGCATGAGTTCTCCGGCGGTCAGAGGCAGCGTATCGGTATCGCAAGAAGCCTTGTCATGAAGCCGGAATTTGTGATCGCGGATGAGCCGATCTCCGCGCTGGATGTGTCGATCCGCGCGCAGATCATCAATCTACTGAACGAAATGAAGAAGGAATACGGTCTGACCTATCTGTTCATTGCGCATGATCTGTCCGTTGTCCGTTTTATTTCAGACAGGATCGCGGTCATTTACAAGGGACAGATCGTGGAAACAGCCCCCTGTGAAGAACTGTTTCTGCATCCGCTTCATCCGTATACGAAGTCGCTCCTTTCAGCGATCCCGTATCCGGACCCGGATCTTGCGGGAAAGAGTGAGCTTTATATCTATGATCCGTCCATGCATCACTACGAGACGGATCCGCCGCAGTTTACGGAGATCGTTCCGGGACATTTCGTATTAGCGAACCGGGAGGAGGCGGAAAATTATGCCAGAGGATTTGAAGCGTAAGTATTTCCGGCTGATCTTCCGGAATGCCCTTCGGATCCTTTCGGTCTGCCTGGTGCTTTCGGCTGTGATCTCGGCGATTTACCGGGACAGACTGTATTTTGTGTACGCGCTCTGCGCGTTCGGAGCACTTTCCATCCTGTGGGGATGGTGCGTTTATCTCAGAATGAGCGGGTCCCTGATCTTCAAACAGAAAGAGGAGAAAGAGAGAGACCGTGTTCCGGATTTTCTGAAGCATGAAAAAGACCGGAAGCTGCACCGGGCCTCCTTTCTGCAGGATGCATCGGATCTTCACGATGATCTGACAGATATGGTCTCGGTGGATGAAGAGGGATTTTCCGAAAAGGAAACGGAGAAAGCAAGAATGTGGTCCCGTCTGGCTGCGGGAGTTCTTTTGTTTCTGATCTCGTTTCTGGTGTGAAAGCGGACGGCGTACAATTGAAAACGGAGTGAACTATGAGCAGAAAAATTAGAATCGCAATTCCGACGAATTACGCATATATGAACTATATCAATGCGGTCCTGCATACGGCAGAAACGCTTTCTCTGGATGCGGAAGCCGTCCGCATCGGCTTTGACGAAGGTAAGTCCGGCGCAGCGTTTCTGGATCCTTCCGAATATAAAGAAGAGGATTTTGACGCGCTTCTTCTTCCGGGAGGAGACGATATCGATCCTTCTTATTACGGCGAGGAAAACACCGCCTGCCATGATATCGATAAAAAGCTGGACGAACTGCAGTTTTCCATGCTGAATGACTTTGTAAAAGCGAAAAAGCCGGTCCTCGGGATCTGCCGCGGACATCAGGTGATCGACGTCTTTTTCGGCGGCAGCATGATCCAGAATGTGGAGCATACGGAAACGCATGTGTGGCTTGAGGACGATGATAATGTGCATGAGATCCGTGCAGAAGAAGGCTCGATCCTTTACAGACTTTACGGAGAGCGGTTCTCTGTCAACAGCGCACACCATCAGGCGGCGAAAAAGATCGGTGACGGACTGAAGGTCACCGCATACGCCGCCGACGGTATCGTGGAAGCTTTCGAGCATGAAAGTCTGCCCGTTTTCAGCTTCCAGTTCCATCCGGAGCGTATGAGCTATGAAAAGAGAAGAACGGATACCGTGGACGGAAGCCCGATCTTTGTTTATTTTCTGAAGCTTGCCAAAGAATCGGCGGATCGGGACGGCCGTTTCTGAATACCGGATCGCATCAGGGGAAAAGGTTCGAGCGGGAACCGTTTTCGTCTGAACCTGAGAAACGGATAAAAAACAGACAGGAGAGCGCAAATTGAAAAAATATCTTGGTTTCAGACTGATCACGGACAGAGATTTTTATAAAAAAGTGATGAAGATCATGCTGCCGGTAGCTCTGCAGCAGGCAATCAATATGGGCGTCAACATGATGGATACGGTCATGCTGGGGTCTTTCGGAGAAGTGCAGCTGTCCGCATCTTCTCTGGCAAACACCTTTTACAATATCTACACGATCCTCTGCATGGGGACGATCGGCGGCTGCAGCGTACTGGCGGCACAGTTCTGGGGCGCAAATGATGAGGACCGCACCAAGCAGGTCTTCAATCTGGCTTTCCGGATCTCTCTTGTACTGGCACTTCTGTTTGCGGTCGTGACGTTTCTGATTCCGGGCCCGATCATGAAGATCTTTTCAGACGATGAGGCTGTGATCGCGGCAGGTATCCGTTATCTGAAGATCACCGCGTTCATCTATCTTATCCACGGGACAAGCCTTGTGACGGCGCAGCTCATGCGTTCCGTCGGGAATGTGAATCTGGGGCTCCTGGTGTCTGTCGTATCGTTTTTCGTCAATATTTTTGCAAACTGGGTCTTTATTTTCGGCAAGCTCGGCATGCCCAGAATGGAGATCGCCGGTGCGGCGCTCGGCACGCTGATCGCCAGAGTATCGGAATTCGCGGTGACCTTCTGGTTTGTTTTCCGCAAGGATACAAAGCTTCGGATGAAGCTTCGCGATTTCCTGATCAACCCGACGAAAGAGGTGGCGAAGAAGTATGTTTCCGTCGGTATGCCCGCGCTGCTTTCGGACGGACTTTTAAGTCTCGGTACGACGGCTATGTCGATCATTATCGGCCACATGGGCACGATCGTAGCGGCGGCATTCTC
>JAZUFC010000099.1:0-2984 GCA_045640465.1 Lachnospiraceae bacterium
CCCCGACTTAGAAGGTCGGAATTCCTGCGCTGTTGTATAAGGTATCCACGCAGTAGTTCAGTTCCGCAAATTCCACATGGATCTTTCCGGCTTTCACGAATTCCGGTGCGGTCAGGATCACCTGATCGTTTGCGACTTCGATCTTCGGCTGTACCTCTAAATCGTCCGCAAGTACCTTGAACAGCGGCGAAAGATCGTCTGTCGTGTACATGCCGTCACCGGCATTTTCAAACGTGATCTCCACGCGGTCTTCCTTCCGCACGGCTTCCTTTACTTCCGCACTGTCTGCCAGAATATCAAAACCGTAAGCATGCTTCAGTGCAAGGAGTGCCAGACGCTCGCCGACCGGTTTCTTTTTCCGTACATGGATATTGATCTCGTCACCGGCATCCATGATGCAGCAGTCGTAAGCATCCGGAAGGGACTTTACAGCATTACGCTGCATGTGACGCATCAGATCGTATTTCTTCGCGCCGTTTCTGAATCTGGAACCGAAGGGAGCCAGTTCGACCTGGAAGAACGGGAATTCCTTTCCCCAGAGCTTCCGCCAGCTTAAGATGAGTGTCTTCATGATCTCATCATAGATGTCCTGCATGCCGCTCGCATCCTCTGCTTCGCCCTGATACCAGATCGCACCCTTCATTGCATAGGGAGCTACCTTTTTCAGCATGTGCTCATACAGAATACCTGCGGAAAGCGCGCTTCTCGGTCCGAGAATGAAGGGGGTGTACTCCTGTCTGGGAGGCATGACCATTTCGCCCTTCTTCATGCGCTCTGCCATCTGCTTCATACGCTCTTCAAAGCCGATACCCATCATGAACTGATCCATCATGCTTTCTGCTTCGGATCTTCCGGGGGCTCGCCCTGTTCGGAGATCTCGTAGTAGCGCCGCCAGTTGAGCTCATCATAGCCCTTCTCGTCTGCGTCGACGATCGGCTTCAGCGCCGGATTCGCCTTGATCATTTCGATATCCGTATAGGTCGTTGCCGTTGCGCCGCCCCAGTTGCAGCCCACCATGCCGACGGGAACACCGAGCGCTTTTCTCAGCTGTCTTCCCATGTATGCCGGAACCGCACCGAAGAATTCACGCATGGAACGGCTGGTCCACTGACGCCAGAAACCGTCCTCCGGATAGGAATTCAGTTCAAGACATCCCGCAAAATTCGTCTTCGGATAGCGGAAGAAACGGAGATCCTCATCGGCTTCGTCCGCATACATCTCTTCTGCCTTCTCATCGTATTTGAGCAGGAACTCCATATTGGACTGGCCGCCGCAGATCCAGACTTCACCGACGGCAACATCGGTAAAGCTGATCTTTTCGCCTGTGATGGCGGACTCGATGGTCATCTTCACATTCTTCTGTGCCTCCATGGCAGGCATATCGACCCGCCACAGACCGTTTTCCGCAACTGCGGATGCTGTATTTTCACCCAGGGTGACCGTAACGGTATCTCCGCCCACGCTCTTTCCCCAGACCGGAATGATCTCATTCCTCTGTAAAACCATGTGCTCACCGAAGAGCATCGCCGGCTGTAATTTCATATACTACTCCGATCCTCCGGTAATGTTCCGGATCTGTTTATTTACTTAACGGCCTTCGGCATATCTCTGCCGAGATCCGCTGCGGAGGCTTCCGCCCCCGCAAAGCGGTTTCCAAAGGCCTTAAAAGTGCTGTTTCTGACAGTTTATGCCGTATAGATACTTTCCTTTGTCTCTGCATTTCTGGAAAAATGAGACATGAATTCAAACGCCTGATAAGACATTTCGGGAGTCGGCCAGTGAGGCATGTTCATGGTGCACATGATCCTTGTACGGACGATGCCGTCTGCGCTCTTGAAATCTGCGATATAGTGTGTCAGACCCTGACGCTCCACTTTTTCGCCGCAGCCTTCCGCCTGCGGAAGACCCATCATCTTTTCGACTTCGGTCGCATCCGTCTTATCCTTTAATGCCATGACGTCGTGAAGCTTCACTTCTTCAGCCTTGTTGACGTTCAGCCAGCAGTTCAGACCGTCCACGAGTCTGCCCGCTGCCGGGTTGCCGCCCCAGTCCTTATAATCATAGAACGGGAAACGGAAGCCGTCCAGTGCGCCTGCAATGTTCATGACCGGCATATAGGTATTCATTGCCAGTGCTCTCGGAATGCCGTCGAAGGGCTCCTGCGGTTCCGGTCCCATTGCTTCGTCGCAGAAACCGTTGTCGATCGCGGTTCCGCAGGGAGCGACTGCAGCAAACAGGTCGGGGCGCTTCATACCCATGAGATTGCTCATGAATCCGCCGTAAGAGAAGCCGCATGCATATACTCTTTCGGTATCGATCGGATAAAGTTCCTTTGCTTTGTTCAGGATCTCTTCCAGAACGCTGTCGATCTCAAGAGAGGGAACGATCACGATCCATTCTCTCTTTGCAGCTTCCTGTACCCATCCCCATCCGTCGATGATGCTCATCGGGTTGTTGCCGCCGTGAAGCACGAATACTACCGGATACTTTCTGTCTTTGTTCTCTTCCTTGAAAGCGGACATCGGAACGAATGAATTCCAGAGCTTGTAATCGTTCTGCGGAGCGATGGAACGGTCGCCGTCCCAGTGATAACCGGTCTCTTTTTCGTATTCGGACCAGCTCATGACATCATGCTGTCCGTGGAATTCCTTGACCATGCCCTTCTTTGCCCAGTAAGCAAGGACCTCGGGAGAGCTGTCATCGAAGCTCATGGTAACGGGCTCCATCATCTTGTCAACGACTTCGATATATCCGCCGTCCTTCAAAGCCTGCAGATCAACTTTGTTGTTGAAGGTGGTATACAGATCCACGATACGGTCGATACGGCCGACATCTGTCATTTTAAACTGTTTGTTCAGGATCAGCTCCAACGGATCCGGTTTCGGCATTTTCATTTTCGGCATAATCAATCTCCTTTCCCCGACGGACATATCCCTTCGGTCGGGCCAAAAAACTGTATTGAGCAGTGTTTTCCGTCTGCTCCT
>JAZUFC010000100.1:0-2485 GCA_045640465.1 Lachnospiraceae bacterium
GTACGAAAGGATCCCCGCCCGCGCGTTATAGGAAGGCTCTCCGGGGCTTACGAGATTCAGATGATCCTCCATAACGGGAAGAGAAGAAGCACACTTTTTGGCGTCCGGAAACCCTGCGGGAAGCGGAAGATCCTCTTTCCGGTACACGTCGGGGATCAGATTCATTTTCATTTCATAGCTCATATCGTTTCCTCTTTCGTATACTTCAGCACCCATTCGATCATTTCCCGAAGATGAGAGATCCGGAAATGGGCTTTTTCCGTGCGGCTGATATCGTGATTCTCACCCGGATAGACGACCATGCGGACGGGAACGTCCGGTACGCGCGCTTTCATGGCGGAAAATACCTGCTCGCCCTGTTCCGGTGAACAGCGAAGATCCTTTTCGCCGTGCAGGATCAGGCAGGGGGTTTTATAATTGTCGACTGTCAGGAGCACAGCTTCGGAAGCCCGTTTTTCCATATAAGCCATAAAGCTGTCGGTGCCCTTCGGATCCTGAGAATAGAAGCCGGGGTCTCCGGTGCCGTAGGAGGTGGAGGGGTTCGACCACGTCCGCTGCACAACGGCTGCGCGGAAACGGTCCGTGTGTCCCATGATGTAATTGGTCATATAGCCGCCATGGCCTCCGCCGCCGATCCCGATCCTTTGCGGATCGATAAAGCCGGATTCCCGGACCGCAAAATCCGTGAAGTCCATGAGATCCTGATAAGAGGTGCCGTCAGAGATCCATTTTGAAGCTTCGAATTCCGGACCGAAGCCCGCGCTTCCGTGCGGATCGCAGCAGATGACAGAAAGGCCGCAGGCCGCCATCATCTGGATCTCAAAATCGAAACCGACTGCATAGTAAGCCTCGGGACCGCCGTGAATATAATGAAATGCCGGGTAGAGAACGCCTTTCGTACGATCTGCGGGCGGACAGATGAAGCCCTGCACGGGGCCGTCTGCGGTCTGCATGGTACAGGCTTTCGGATGAACAAGATCGATCTCTTCAAGCCAACGGTTGTGATGCAGGATGCGTTTGCAGGTCCCGTCCCGGAGATCGAAAAGGAAGAGATCCGAAGGATCGGTCTCAGTGGTCAGAAGCAGGACGAGAAAGCGGTCCGTAAGCAGATCGAAGGCGGTTACGCTGTAATCTCCGCAGGTGACCTGCCGCACGGTACGGTCCTTCAGCGACAGAGAAAAAACACAGGACCTTTGATCATGCCCGGAAAGAAAATAAACCGTTTCACCGTCAGGAGAGAGCCGGTAAGGGGGCATGAAGTCCGGGTCTTCCGTAATGCCTACATAGTAAGGAGAGATCCCGTGACAGAGGGAGGTCTCCGGAAACACGGATCCGGAAAGACCGTCCTCCGTGAACCGGTAAAGCATGTTAAGAGGAAGGCCTTCTTTTTCGGAGACTTCAGTGAAGCTCATCAGAAGGGCATTTCCAGCAAAAAGCGGATACGCACCCTGATAAGATTCTTTCGGAAGGAGGATCCTGTATTCGGGCTCTTTCGAAGAAAAGCTGTCGCAGACATAAAGCGCCTGTTCCATGCCGTCTTTGTGACCGTAGGGACTTCCGGAAAAGTACAGCCTGCCGTCCGGAGAGAACACCGGCATCCGGAAGCTGAAACGGACCCTTGTGATCATGTGCGGCATCATAGGCTGCATGCCGTCGTGAATGACCGGCACGCTTCCGATCGCGGTCCTGCTTCCGTCTTTGATGCCGGCGGAACCGGATCTGTACATGAGTTCCGAAATGTATTTCGGCAGATGCTTTTTCTGCCAGTTAAAGTCCGCAAGTTCCTCCTTCGTCATTTCCGGGAAGATCAGGGGATCCTCTTCATACAGTGCAGCCGAAAAGACCAAAAAGCGGCTGTCCGGCGACCAGACATATTCCGAAATGCCGTGACGCAGAGACGTCTGTCTGACACAGATCCCGGAAGCGTTTCTGCGCAAAAGAAGCTGATCGATACTGACGGTACAGATCTGGAAAAAGCCGGAGGCATCGGAAAGAAAAGCCAGTGTCTGGCCGTCCGGAGAAAAGGCGGGAAGACGGGTCTCATCCGCTGACCCGAACCGGACGGGAAGGTCGAAGCTTCCGTCCCTGTCCGTCAGATATACCGTAGAACGCATTTTTCCGCTTTCCCGTTCCGGAAGCTTTAAGGTATAGGCGATCAGCTTTCCGCCGGGGTGCGCAGTCGGCATGCCGATCAGTTCCAGTCTGTACAGATCATCAAATTGAAGAAGTCTTTTTTCGTGCATTGTTCACTCCGTATAGGTATGGTCAGGATATGTTCTGCGATCGTGTCTTGCGAAACGGCAGGACCTATAGACTTATTTTACAGAATATCGGAGAAAAAGGAAAGAAAAAGCGTGAAAAAGTGTCAAATCGGAAAATGTGCATAGACTATTCCGGAGAGGTATGTTATCATCATCGTAATATAATTGAGTTACTTTAATAATGTACTGTACTAAAGCATCCGGTTGTCACCGGGGACGGTTCT
>JAZUFC010000101.1:0-2256 GCA_045640465.1 Lachnospiraceae bacterium
CGGCCTGTCTTGCTTCCAGTTCTTCAAAAGACTTAATCATCAGTTGGCACCTCCCTCTTTCCGGAGATCTTCAATAATACCGGGTACATCATTCACAGCGACCTTTGCAAGGATCTTGCCGTTAATGGATACCGCGGGTGCGATCGCACATGCACCGAGGCAGCGGACTGCATCGATGGTGAACAGACCGTCTTCTGTGGTATCGCCGGGTTTGATATTCAGTTCTTCACAGAATTTATCGATAACCTGCTGAGCACCTTTTACATAGCAAGCGGTGCCGAGGCAGCAGCCGATCACATATTTTCCCTTCGGTTTCAAAGAGAAGAATGAGTAGAAGGTCACAACGCCGTAGATCTCCGCTACCGGAACGCCGGTAATGTCGGAAACCAGTTCCTGAGCTTCGAGCGGGATATAGCCGAAAGATTTCTGGATGTCGCTAAGGATCATCATCAGAGGTGTCTTCTCATCTTTGTACTTTTCGCAAATCTGACGGACACTGGCTTCAGCCGCTTCAGTTAATTTTGCCATGAGCAATCCTCCTTAAACTACTACGCGGGCAAATCCGCCCACGATAAAAATACACCGTTATCGATTATACACAACTCAAAAAACCGTGTCAACAAAATAACTGTAATTTTGACATTTTTTTAACAATACATTTTTAATAGTCTTACTGCTTTTTTTGAAAGAAAACGCCCCGTCTTCCGGTCTTCCGGAAAAACAGGGCGTTTTCTTTATTTTTGCCTGATCCGTCTGCTTTTTTCAGGCGTTGAATACATAGCGGTCGAGTCTGTCGAAGGCCTCCTTCACCCTTGAAAGAGGAAGCGCCAGATTCATGCGGATCGCATAAGGTCTGTGGAACGGACGTCCGTCCTGCCATGCTACATAGACATCGTATCCGGCCTGCAGAAGCTCATCCAGCGTGCGGCCGTTTTCTCTGCACCACTCTTCGCAGTCCAGATAGAGCATATAGGTGCCCTGCGGCTTTGCAAGCTTCACGCCCTTGAAATGAGAAGTGATGAAGTCATACGCGTAGTCGACGTTTCCGGTGATCGTCTCGCAGAGCTCATCGACCCACTCATAGCCCTCCTCCTTATATGCGCCGTTCAGTGCATGCATGGAGAAAACATTCATCGAATTGTAATGCGAAAGCGAAGATTCCTTTTTGATCCGGTCGTGCAGCCACTTGTCATAAACAATATGATAAGAGCCCACAAGACCTGCCAGATTGAAGGTCTTCGACGGTGCATACATGGCTGCGGTATGCGTGCGCGCGTATTCGGACACGGACTGTGTCGGAATATGCTTATGGCCGCTTAAAATGATATCGGACCAGATCTCATCGGACACGACCATGACCTGATGCTTTTCATAGATCTCCATGGCCTTCTCGATCTCCCACTTCTCCCAGACGCGGCCGCAGGGATTATGCGGAGAACAGAATACCGCGGCATGGATATTCTTTTCGACGATCTTCTTTTCCATATCGTCGAAATCCATGCGCCATACGCCCTCTTCGTCCTGCACAAGATCGCTGTGGACGATGTTGTAGCCGTTATTCGTGATGCATCCGGTGAAGCCGATATAGGTCGGCCGGTGCAGAAGAACATTGTCACCCTTTGAGCACATGACGTTCAGCGCGCTGATCACGCCGCCGAGCACACCGTTTTCGTAGCCGATATTCTCCTTCTGAAGGCCGGTCACGCCGTTTCTTCTCTCCTGCCAGCGGATGATGCTGTCGTAGTACTCATCCGAGGTACCGAAATAACCGAAGGCAGGATGCTTTGCACGTTCGATGACGGCCTCCGGTATGGTGGGACACACCGGGAAATTCATATCCGCCACCCACATCGGCAGAAGATCAAAGGGTTTTTCTCTTTTCCGATTGGCTTCCTCGGCTTCCTTCGAAGGTCCGAAACCGGGACGACCGAAACTGTCCACCGCAATGGCGTCATGTCCTTTTCTTTCAAGAACCGTTGTAAAATCGTACTTCATAAACATCCTCCCTACCATTTATTCTTCCGGGAATGACATGCCTTACGGCTCATTCCTCAGGGCTGTGACCTGCCTGTCAGGTCAGAAATAGACCAGTTCTTCCGCCGGCTTGTTCGCAAGCTTCAGATCCGTGATATGGAAAACAGGCCCTTCCACCTGATAGCCTTCATTATACTCCCACTTGAGAAGTGCAGTCACATCGGCAAATGAAGCATGCTTGACGGACTTTGCCTTGACCCATATACAGATGTAAGGCAGAAA
>JAZUFC010000102.1:0-14285 GCA_045640465.1 Lachnospiraceae bacterium
CTTTTCAACAGGAACCGTGTACTGTCTTGCGTCCTGAATGCCTTCGATCCGGCGGATGGCGTTGGAATGGCCCTGGCAGACGCCGCGGCCCCAGAAGGTATAATCCTTTCCTTCGGGAAGAACAGCGTTTGCATAAAGCCTTGCCGCTGAGAAGAGGCCGGGATCCCAGCCGCAGGAGATCAGCGCGGTATGATTTCCGGAAACAGCGGCTTCGTTGACGTTTTTGTAATGCTTCGGGATGTCCGCATGATGATCGAAGCTGTCGATCACATTGAAATCACGGGCAAGAGCCGGTGTCATTTCGGGGAGGTCGGTCGCGCTTCCGCCGCAGATGATGAGCACATCGATCCGGTCTTTATATTTCAGAATGTCGGAGGACGGATAGACCGGAGCACCGGTGAGCGTCTGAATGGTTCCGGGATCTCTTCTTGTAAAGATGCCGAAAAGCTCCATGTCCGGATTCTGCCGGATGCCGCATTCCACGCCTTTTCCGAGGTTTCCGTATCCGTAAATTGCGATCTTGATCATAGATTTCGTGTCCTTTCAGAGAATCACTTCAGCATGTCCTTCATGCCGTAGAGGCCGGCTTCCTGCGTAAGAAGCCAGGAGGCAGCCGTCAGTGCGCCTTCCGCAAACAGAGCTCTTGAATGTGCTTCGTGCTTCAGCGTGATGGTCTGGTTCTGTGTGCCGATGATGACTTCATGCTCGCCGACGATATTGCCCATGCGGATCGCATGGATGCCGATGTCTGTCTGCTTTCTCTTACCCTGACCGCTTCTTCCGAGGACCAGTTCGGAATCTGTCCGGACTTCCTGAAGTGCAGAGGCGATGGAAAGGGCGGTGCCGCTCGGCGCGTCGATCTTGCGGTCATGATGCTTTTCGATGATCTCGATCTCCGCATCCGGCATGAGCGCTGCGGTCTTTTTTGCAAGCTCTGTCAGGATGGCGATGCCGAGAGAATAGTTGGATGCAAAGAAAAGCGGAATTTTTAAGGCGGCTTCCCGGATCATTTCAAGTTCTTCGGGCGTCTGGCCGGTGGTCGCGAGGACGAGTGGCAGGCGGTGCGAAACGGCAAAGTCCGTCAGGGCTTTTGTGCACGCATGATGTGAAAAGTCGATGATAAGGTCTGTATCGGGCAGATCCTCTGCATTATCCGCTTCGGTAAAATCCTGATAGCAGGGGACGGGGAGGTCATTTCCCCTGTCGAGGCTCACGCCGCAGGAGACCGTGAACAGATCCGGCTTCTCCTGAATCATTTCATAAAGGATTCTTCCCATGTGGCCGTAAAGGCCGCTGATCATGATCTTCATAAATAGTCCTCTTTATGCTGTACGGATACTGCGTTTACAGAAGGCCGTGCTTCTTCATGATTTCGACAAGTGCCGCCTCGTGTGCTTCCTCCATGGGAGTCAGCGGCATGCGAAGGTAGTTCTCGCAGAAGCCCATCCTGGCCATCGCTGCCTTTGCGGGGATCGGATTGACTTCGGAAAACAGGGCATTGATGAGGTCAAGATATTCGCACTGCAGCTTTGCGGCTCTCTGAATGTCGCCTCTGAAGAAGCTGTCGCAGATATCGACTGCCGCGCGGGGGGCAGCATCCGAAAGTACCGAGATGACGCCGGTGCCGCCCATGGCAAGGACGGGTACGATCTGGTCGTCGTTTCCGGAATAGATATCCAGTCTGTCGCCGACAAGCGCTGCGGTCTCCACGATCTTTGAGATGTTGCTGTTCGCTTCCTTGATGCCGCGGATGTTCGGATGGTCCGCAAGAGCCGCATACGTGGAAGGCTCGATGTTGATTCCCGTACGGGAAGGTACATTATATATAATGATGGGCTTCTCGGATGCATCCGCGATCTGCTCGTACATTCTGATGAGGCCCTTCTGGGTGGCTTTATTGTAGTACGGAGTCACGACGAGCATGGCGTCTGCGCCTGCCTCGCAGCAGTATTTCGTCAGGTCAAGTGCATAAGCGGTATCGTTGGAACCGGTGCCTGCAATGACCGGAATGCGGCCTGCTGTGCGGTCCACGGCGTATTTGACGCACGCACGGTGTTCGTCATCGGTGAGTGTGGAGCCTTCGCCTGTGGTTCCGGCGATCACGAGTGCGTTTACGCCCTCTGCGATCTGCCAGTCAATGAGACGGCCGAATGCTTCAAAATCGATTCCGTCCTCTGTAAGCGGGGTGATGAGTGCTGTTCCGACTCCTTTGAATACTGGGTTGTTTGTCATAATGTTTCTCCTCTTTGATTGATAATTCTCCGCTCTGTCCGCATAAGAAAGAAGCCATGACGCTGAGATCATGGCTTCTGAAAATGACACATTTCCGGATCATGACAGCTCAACGCATTCAGTCTTTCCCGGCGGAACCGGTACATGATATGCGACAGTCCGCCGGATATTGTCCGGCGTCCCAGGCATCCCGAGGCAGGAACCTGCAGGACCCTTCGGCGATCCACCCTTTTTTCCTGCGTTTCCTGACGCATTTGAAGGAATACTCATGAGGACCGCGACCTCTATCTAATCTATGTTTTGCATTATAAACATGCGGACCTGACTTGTCAAGAGGCTTCCAGGGCAGATTTCCGGGTCTTCCCGGAAAGCCGGATATACTATGCAGTCAGGTACGGAAACAGCAGTTTTCTGACAGTATAACCGGTAAAACAGAACATAATTGAAATAAATAGTCTCTTTTTAGAATGGAAATCGGCATGGTGATGTTGTACAATGTTTCTGATTAATCGGTGGAGTGGATTCTGCCGGTTGACGGGATGGCTGCGGTCACAGTGTATTTCCGGCCGCGGCATCATCAATCTATGAATTGGAGCAGAAAATAATGAAGAAAACCGGTTACCGAATCACACCTGCCCGTTTTCTGGGCCTGGCAGCGGCAGGTGCGCTGATGCTTTCCTCCTGCGGGATCCTGCCGGAGGAGGAGACTTTTCCGGCGGCACCGACGATCTCCGCATACGAGAGCGTCGTATATAAGACATCCGAAGTGCTTCGGCGGGATCTTTCGCTGGAACAGTCGATCAGTGCCAAATATGTCCCGGTACAGACGAAGGAATTAAGCTTTCCTGTAGCCGGCCTTTCCTACAGCGGCGTGTACGTCGAGGTGGGCGATGAGGTCAAGGAAGGGCAGCTTCTGGCCGAGCTGGACATGGAGGATCTCGGCAGTCAGATCAATGCGGTCACGCAGCAGATGGAAACTTTAAATCTGCAGGCCGCCCAGAACGAAGAAGAACGTGAGGTGGCGCTCCGCCGTCAGGCGATACTGGATCAGTGGCTGACGGAAGAGGAGAAGCAGGCTTCGGCGGCTTCTGTCAATGAGCGTTTTGACAAGGTGCGCCGGGATATCGATGACAAGCTGTATATCGCGGATCTGAAGCTGAAGGATTACGAAGAGAAGATCCTGGAGCGTCAGATCTATGCGCCTTTCGACGGAACGGTCACCTATACATATTCCTTTAATGCGTCCGACGTCAGTGCGGCGTATAAAAAGGTCGTGAGCGTGGCGGACTCCTCCATGTCTCTTTTCCGCGGCGAGACGGATATCTGGGAACGCCTGGAGGAAGGAATGCCTGTCACCGTAACGGTATCCTCGAAAAAGGTGACCTACGCTGCGAAAGTCATTTCGGAAACGACTCTCGGACTTCCCGAGATCGAACGCGTACCCGGCAAAAAAGCTTATGTCTACTTTGCGCTGGATGAGCCCGGACTGGATCTGGAGGACAACGACCGCGGCAATGTGAACGTCGTTCTGGATACGCGTGAAAACGTGCTTTCGGTTCCCTGCAGAGCCGTGACCGAGATCAACGGACAGGATGTCGTTTACTATCCGGACGACATCGGCATGCGTGTCTACAAGGAGATCGAGGCGGGTCTTTCGGACGGTACCTATACAGAGATCCTTTCCGGAGTTTCGGAAGGGGATATCGTGATCGTAAACTGACAAGGGGCGTGATGAATATGAAAAAATACGGAATGAATCTGCTGATATGCGCCCTGCTTCTTGCAAGCCTTTTCTTATCGGCCTGCAGCGTGAAGACAGAGATCGAACTCCCGGAACTTCTGGAGCCGGTGGGCGTGAATATCGATACGGAAGTGGTGACACGCGGAGATCTGGTCCGCATGGATTATTACGAAGGCTCTCTTCAGCCGGATGTAAGCGAACTTTATTTTGAAGTGGACGGCGTTCTGAATACGCTTTATGTCTACCCCGGCCAGTATGTGGAGGAGGGCGATGTGATCATGGAGCTGGAGCAGGATGCGGCGCTTCAGCAGATAGACAGTCTTCAGGAGCAGATCGATTATCTGAAGACAAAAGGCGAATATGACGATCAGATCGCCGATCTGGACATCAATTATCTGCAGATCGAATACATTGAGATCGCGCAGGCAAACGGGGAGGCTTCCCAGCAGGCACAGCTGAAGGCACTGGAGATCGAAGAAGCGGAGCTTAAGAAAAAGCAGACGGTGGAAAACCGTGAGAAGAGCATAAACGACATGGAAGCGGATCTTCAGAATCTTCAGAACAAGGTCAGCCAGCAGAAACTGGTGGCGCCTCATGCCGGTCATGTATTCTTCTATGACAATGTCGCGGCGGGATCTTTCGTTCAGGCGAACAGAACGGTCTGTTATCTGACGGATGAAGAAAATCTGACCTTCGTCATCAACAAGTTCATGGAGGAGGCAGCACTCAAGAATCATGAAAGCTACGGCTGGCTGAACGGTCAGGCAGTCGAACTGGAGCGCATTCCTGTTTCCGATGATGAGCGTGTGGCGATCCTGATGGGACAGGCGGCGGCAAAGACCCGCTTTTATGTAAAAGGCTCCGACGAATTGCTTTCACAGCTGAAGCCCGGTATGTACGGTGTCTTCTGTCTGGAGAACGTCCGCGTGGAGGATGCGCTTCTGATTCCCATGAATGCCCTGAATTCGGATGCGGACGGTTCCTACGTTTATGTGGTGGACGGGGACAGACGCGAAAAGCGCTATATCGTAACCAGACAGAATAACGGTTCGCAGGCTGTCGTGCTGAGCGGCCTGGAGGAAGGCGAGGTGATCTACATTGCGGAATGACCGGACAAAGAAAAAGGCGGGAATCTACGGGATCACGGCGCTTTTTGCCGCGGCATGCCTCTTCTCGTCTGCAGTTCTTGCGGATGACGAGATCATCCCGCAGGAAGAGATCAAAGCGGATTCCGTCAACTATGAAACGGCTGAGGTGACTTACGGAGACGTGACCACCCCGGTTTCCGGAACCGGCTATGAATACTACCCGATGCAGCAGACGATCCTGTACGAAGGCGAGACCTGCCTGTACGTGGGTACTGTGGCCGAACGCGGACAGTATGTGGAAAAAGGCGATCCGCTGTTTGAGATCGAAATGCTCTTTGACGATGTGGCGCTGGAGGAGCTGGAGCTCTCCCTGACACGCGAGAAGGAGGATTTCGAAACACAGAAAACAGCAATTCAGACGAATATTGACGATCTCTTTGCGGAAAGAGAAGCCTATGCGTCTGTATACGGAATTGAGAATACGACTTATCAGAAACAGACGATCCGTATCCAGCAGGAACTTCTCCGGCAGGAGCTTTATATCTTTACTGAAGAAAAGAATATCGCAGATGCCGAAAAGCATATCGAGGAACGGAAAAACGTCAGGGATACAAAGTACATTTACGCACCCTCTGCGGGAACGGTCAGTGATCTGATCTATTTCAAACCGGGCGACCGGATCAGAGACGGTGAGATGATCGCGATCTTCCGTGACGAATCGATGAGCCTGATCAAGGTCAACGACGGTAATTTCCGTTTCGGCTCCGAGGTGACCGTCACGATCGGCGGCAGAAACAATCAGAAGTCCTATCCCGGCGTTGTCGTCGCCTCTTCGCAGATCCTTCCCGGAAACGGAGACGGTTTTGCACTGGTCGAACTGGAAGACAAGCTGAATCCCGTTATGCTCTCCGGCGGACGCTGGGTGAACATCGTGGTGGAAGGAAGCAAGATCGATCTGAGAAACGTGCTGGTGATCCCGAACAGTGCCAGAGTGACAGAGGATCAGAGAGTCTATGTCACGAAGCTTGATGAAGACGGAACGACGCACAGACGTTATATCGGCACCGGCCTGAACAGCCGGACGGACACCTGGGTGCTGACGGGACTTTCCGAAGGCGACATCGTGATTCTGAACTAGAAAGGAGGAGCCCGTGTTAAAATTTGTCATTCAGAAAATGCTGAATAAAAAATGGATGGTACTGGCTCTTCTGGTCGGCAATATCCTGATGATCAGCATTGCAGCTTCCAATCCGATGTATACGGAGGCAGTCCTCCAGCGGACACTGGAAAGCGATATCAGCAACTATATGACGGCAAGAAACCGTTATCCCATGACTATGGTGGTCCGCACGACCGGTCTCGGAAAAGATGACGAGGCGCAGCAGGTGATCACGCAGGTCCTGGAAAAGTCCGGCGATACGATTGGCCTGCCCGTCAAGACAGAAGCCATTTATCAGGTCGCAAGCATCTCCTCCGAAACGGCCTCCAGTCTGGAGCGTGATGACAGAAGGATCTCCCTTTCGATCGGTACGCTTTCCGGAATCGAAGACCATGTCGAGATGGTGGCGGGATCCATGTACACTCCGGGCGGAAACGAGGACGGCGTCATCGAAGCCGTCGTTTCCGAAAAAGGCTTCCAGTATATGCAGAACATCCTCGGTGAGGAGATCAGCTTCAGGAAGTTTACGCAGGAAAACGGCGAACGCTATAAGCTGAAGATCGTCGGTGTGTTCAAAAACTCTTCTTCGGACGATCCCTACTGGGTACAGACCCCCAATTCCTATTCTGCCGTTCTTCTGGTGGACGGACAGGATTTCCATAAGATCTTCCGTGAGTCGGGAACCGATTTCAGCATTTCCTCCAGCTGGTTTCTGACATACGATTATTCAGATCTGAAGGTCCGCGACGTGGAAAACGTCATTGCAAAGACACAGCAGGTCGAAAAGGAATGTTCAGCGGTCTCCGGTATCAGTACGACCTGTTATTATGAAGATATTCTGAATAATTTCATGAAGACCGCCAAGAAAGTGCGGACCACTTTCCTGGTGCTTCAGGTTCCGATCTTTGTTCTTCTGGCAGCCTTTATCTTCATGGTCTCCAAGCAGATGCTGGAGATGGAAGAGAACGAGATCGCGGTCCTGAAGAGCCGCGGTGCGGGCAGCGGACAGGTGATCGGCGTGTATCTGATCCAGAGCTTAGTACTGGCCGTTCTGTCTTATGTGATCGGCGTGGTGCTGGCCTTCTATCTGGTCCGGGTGCTGGGTGCTGCAAACGCCTTCCTGGAGTTTGTATCGAGAAAAGCGCTGAAGGTGGAAATGTCTTCGGATGCACTTATCTACGGCGCGGCGGCAGCGGTCTTTTCCATTGCCACCATGGTCATCCCGGTATTTCGCCATTCAAAGACCACGATCGTCAATCACAAGCAGAAAAAGCACAGAGCGAGCGACAGACCCTTCTGGCAGAAGTGTTTCCTGGACATCATCATTCTGGGCGTCTCGATCTACGGTCTTTACAATTTCAACAACCAGAAGGAGCTTCTTGCACAGCGCGTGCTGGAGGGTGAATCGCTGGATCCCCTGCTTTTCATCAGCTCCTCTCTGTTCATGCTGGGCGCAGGTCTGTTTGCACTCCGCATTATTCCGTGGATCATCAGACTGATCTTTGCATTGTTCAAAAACAAATGGAGTCCGGCGCTCTATACATCCTTTGTGAGAGTGCTCCGCACGAGAAAGCAGCAGGGCTTCATCATGGTCTTCCTGGTCATGACCATTGCGATCGGTGTATTTGATGCTTCCGCGGCAAGAACCATCAACAATAACGACGAGAAGAACGTCCGCTACATGGCAGGCGCGGATATTACGCTTCAGGAAAAGTGGAAGGATAATTCCGCGGCGCTTGAGGACAATCCGGATCTGGAACTTCAGTATACGGAACCGGACTACGACCGATATGCGCAGCTTGAAGATGCGGAGAGCGTCACCAAGGTTCTGGTGAACAAGACAGGTTCTGTCAGCATTACCGGCGGCGGAAACATCAGGAACGTCACGATCATGGGTATCAATACGAAGGAATTCGGTGAAACAGCTTACTTTGATCATTCACTTCTGAAGAATCACAATTCCTTCGAGTATCTGAATGCCATGTCGCAGAAGGCAAATGCAGTACTTGTTTCCACCAATTTCCGCGACAAGTACGGTTACAAGCTGAGTGACATCATCTATTTCAAAACCTCGACCGGAAAGCTTTCCTACGGCATCATCTACGGTTTTGTGGATTACTGGCCGGGTTACGCGCAGACGATCTACAAAAAGGGATCGGACGGCCTGTATACCGATATGGACAATTACCTGATCGTGGCAAACCTTGCAATGCTTCAGTCCGTATGGGGCGTAACGCCTTATCAGATCTGGATCAGGACAAAGGACAGCAGCCGCTTCATCTATGACTTTATGGCTGAGAGCGGAAAGGAATACCTTTCCTTTACGGACACGGCGGCATCTCTTGTAGCACACAAGAATGATGCGGTCATGCAGGGAACGAACGGTATCCTGACAGTCGGCTTCATTGTGGTGCTGGTGCTCTGTACCGTCGGTTTCCTGATCTACTGGATCCTGTCCATCCGTTCGCGTGAGCTGCAGTTCGGTATTTTCCGTGCAATGGGTATGTCCATGCGGGAGATCATCACCATGCTGATCAACGAACATATCTTCATCTCCGGCACGGCGATCGCGGCAGGCGCACTGGTGGGCGCGCTCACGGCAAAACTGTTCATGCCGCTCATTCAGATCGCGTATTCGTCCTCCGACAATGCGATTCCGCTGACGGTGGTCTCACAGACTGCCGATCACGTCAGACTCGGTATCATCGTCGGTGCGATGATCCTTTTGTGTCTGATCATTCTGGCGGTGATCATCCGGAAGATGAAGATCGCACAGGCTCTGAAACTCGGGGAGGATTGATATGGATCAAATACTGGAAAATTCTGAAAATATCATTGTGACCCGCGGTCTTTCCAAGTGCTTCAAAACACAGGGCGGTGATTTCTGGGCTCTCCAGAATATTGACGTGGACGTGCCGAGAGGGAAACTGACGATCTTAAGAGGACGTTCGGGTTCCGGCAAGACCACACTGATGAATATGCTGAGTTCTCTGGATCAGCCGACCAAAGGCACGGTCCTCTTTGAAGGGAAGGACATCGTGGCGATGGATGAGAATAAACGTTCTCATCTTCGCCGGACGGACATCGGCTTCGTTTTTCAGTCGATCGCACTGATCCCTATGATGACGGCACTGGAAAACGTGGAATTTGCGCTCCGGCTGACCAAATATCAGGGAGACCGGAAGGAGCGGGCAATGGAATGCCTGCATCTTGTAGGTCTTTCACAGCGTGCGGATCATCTTCCGCAGGAGCTTTCCGGCGGTGAGCAGCAGCGTGTGGCGATCGCCCGTGCCATTGCGCATTCACCGAAGGTACTGTTTGCGGATGAGCCCACCGGCGCACTGGATACGGTGTCCGGTCTGACGGTAGTCAAGATCTTCCGCGAGCTGACGGAAAAAGAAGGCGTCACGATCGTCATGACCACACATGATGTGGGACTGATGGATTTCGGCGACAAGGTATACGAACTGGAAGGCGGTGAGTTGATCCATGGAGAAGAATGAAGAACTGAAGAACGTTCAGACAGTGGAAGAGGCTCTCGCGAAAACGGAAGAAGTGATCCGTGAAGAGGCTGAACAGCTGGAACTTACGGAGGCACAGAAAAAAGCAGCCCGCAACTCCATCGAAGAGAAACTGAAGAATGCGACTCCCGGAAGCAAAAAGTCCGAAGAGAGCGTGCTTGCCCACAATGCCATGCAGTATGAGGGTATTTCTCATTCCTCGGGAGAGGGAACACCCATCATCGAATGCGACAACCTTGTCAAGATCTATAAAACAGACGATCTGGAAGTGCTGGCACTTCAGGGCCTTGATATCACCATCAATCAGGGCGAACTGATGGCCATCATCGGAAACTCCGGTTCCGGCAAGTCCACTTTCCTGAACATGATCGGCGGTCTGGACCGTCCGTCGGCAGGCAAGCTTGTTGTAGACGGAAAGGATCTGTTCAAGCTGAACGAGCGCGAGCTCGTAGACTACAAGAGGCGTACCGTCGGCTTTGTCTGGCAGAACAATGCAAGAAACCTGCTTCCGTACCTGACAGCCTGGCAGAATATTCAGATGCCCATGCTGTTCCGGCAGGGACGTGATAAAAAGGAAAAAGCACTGGAACTTCTGGATATGGTAGGGCTTTCCCACCGGAAGAACAGCAGGCTTTCACAGCTCTCCGGCGGTGAGCAGCAGCGTATCGCAATTGCGATCGCACTTGCGAATGATCCGAAGATCCTACTTGCGGACGAACCGACAGGCGCGGTCGACGTGAAGACCGGTGCCTATATTCTGGATATGTTCAAGCGGGTCAACGAGGAAACGGGTCTTACGATCGTGATCGTTACGCATGACCGTCTGCTTTCCAAGAAGGTGAACCGTGTCGCGGCCATCCGTGACGGAAAGATCGGTTCGGAAATGATCATGAAGCAGTCCTATAAGGACCGTCTTTCCGAGATCAATGCGTTTACCGAAGCTTCCGAAGTGCAGGATGAATATGCGATCCTCGACCGGGCAGGCCGTATCCAGATCCCCAGAGACACGCTGGAGAAGCTGGGAATCGAAGGAAACAAGGTCCGTATGGACGTGGAGGAAGACCGCGTGATCATTACAAAACCTTGACCGTAACAGGCAGATGTGTTATCTTTTAGTGGTAAAAACAGTGAGATCATGGACTGACAGCATATCCGGGGCGATATGTACGTCGGTTCCGTACTGTATGATTGTACGATGATTCAGGAGGAAAGAAATGGGAAGAATTACAGCATGGATTCTTTCAGCACTGATGCTCGTAAACGGTATCGGTTTTAATGAGACCGGAAAGCCTGTTTATGCAGACGAAGAAGTGGTGACAGCTGCTGCTGAAGAAGAAACTGAAGCTGCTGAAGAAGAAACTGAAGCAGATGAAGAAGAAGCTGAAGCGGACGAAGAAGCGTCTGCTGAAGAAGAAGCCGAAGAGGAAGCGGTCGAAGAAGTTGAAGAAGCGGAAGAAGCGATCGCGCATGAGTACCCGGTCGTTGAAAATCTGGACCGTACGGTGTCCGCAGATGTGGATGCAGTCGTAAAACGGCTGGAGGACGGTTTCGACGAGCTGACCGGACAGATCGGCACCTATGAAGAATATATCGAAAAGCTGGATCTGATCGAGGATTACTATCAGCTGGTCGGTGATGAGACGAATGCGCTGTATCTCCGGTCACTGGACAACGCAATGGGATATGTGCGCACCCTGATCGACGACGGCAGATACGCAGAAGACGGCGGTGATATTGAGGAGATCTATGAAGTAATCAGTACTGATGCAGCCGAAGAGATCTTTAATGAGATCTATGATAACCTTCTGAACGACCTTAGCGAGTCATTCCTGAACGGGATCCTTCAGGATATGCAGGACGAGATCGACGAGGCGGAAGATGATGAATTCACGCAGGAGGAAAAAGATGAACTCCAGGCACTTCGTGATCAGGCATTTGAGCGCCAGTCAGCGCTCAGCGATCACGTCTACGGGCTGTATTATCTTCTGCAGGATGATTCCTATACGTTTTATGATATGATGTCCGGCAAATGGTGTGATGATGATCCTGATGAAGCGGAGGCATTTCTTGACTGGTTTACGCAGAACGTATATCTGGTCAGAAGCGGGGAGACAGAGCGAAAGGATGCGATCTCTGTTGACACGGCAGAAGTCATTGCAGCGATTCAGGATGAGTATGAAGTCCTTTTTGAGAATATAGAGACCTTTGAAGACCTTCAGGAGAATGCGGAAGCGATCCGGGACTTCTATGATTATGTCGGGACTGAGGTCGAGGCACTGACTGTCCGTATGAGAGAAGAAGCAGCGGATGCGGCACAGGAGATCCTGGATACCGGCAGTAATTTTGATTATATGTCTGATGATATTGGACTGCTCCGCAGTTATATCTTCAAAGAAGCAAAGACAGCGCTGGAAGAAACAGTACGGAAAGACCTTCTCTATGAAATGGAAGAGGTGATAAACGGCCTCTGCCAGGAAGAATGGAATAAGGCTGACGAAGCGGAAGAATATCAGTATCCCTGGTGGGCTGAAAAGGTAAAGGCTGACTGCGGCAGTCACTGGATGAACTCCTTAGACAACAGGCTGTTCACGCTGATCAGCGATATGGATTCTCAGGTCGGTGGTTTCCTGGGGGACGTTGATTACTGGTTATGGAGTGAGGATACTGTAGAATATGCGCAGGACTGTGTCGATGATTTCAGAAAACTGATCGAAACGGTAAAGGGCAATGTCGATGAGGAAGAGGATCCTGTATATTTCGAGACCCTGAATACCGTAAATGCGCTTCAGGAAAAGAGTGCGGAGCTGATCGGCAGTATCGCTTCGATCGAGGATTATCTTGAAAATCAGGATGCGGTCAATGCATTCTATGCAGAGATCGCAGACGAAGTGACAGATCTTTGTGCGAGCCTTGCCGGGAGCTATAGAAGCGGTGTCCTGGACATTCTGAATTCAGACCTGGATGCGAATGAAAAGGATCAGGAAATTTACTATCTGCAGAGTCATATTACATCGGACTGTAATGATAAAGTTCTCAACGATATCTATTACGGTATCATAGATGATCTGTATCATGTATTCCATTATGACATCATCGAGTATGCATCCTATGATTACTTTGCGGATGATTACGATGCATGGCAGGAGATCACAGACGCAGATTTGGATGCCTGGAATATGATGAACGATGCTGTCGGTGAGCAGATCGACAGACTGAACAGCGCAGCGTATGATCTTTTCTGGAAGCTGGATGAGATCATTTTTGACGAGCCTGATGATGCGGCGATTCAGGAAGTATTCGATTCCTATGATGCGGTCCTTGCAGGAGAGTACAGCGAAGATTGATCTGGAAGAACCCTCAAACGACAGAAAGAAACAACGGTACAGTCTGTATAAAGGCTGTACCGTTGTTTCTCTCTGTATACAGGGCAGAACGCCCGACGGGGTTATTTTGGGAAGCTGTTCAGGATCTGTATGACCTGATACAGCTCCTCCGGCTTCATTTTGTCGACCGGACGGTCGTATCTGACGCAGTCTGCAAAGTAGCGGATCTCATTTGCGTAAGCATTGGTGCCGGGAAGCCCGAGAAGGGTGCCGGAACTGCCGGCTGAGAGTTCTGCGGCAGCAGACTGTTCGCATAGAGGCGTCAGAACGTTTCCCTCCGCATCATAGACAGTGAGGACCGAGTGTGCATATTCCACGAGCGCGTTTTCAAACTGGAAGCGGAAGCCTGCCTGAAAGGGGTACTGTGCCTTGTACCAGGAAGCCTCGGCAGTGATGAAGAAATCTTCATAGGTGTAGACTGCGGACAGATAGTCCTGCTCAGGCTTTTTGATGCGCATAACGGAATGGTCCTTCGGTGCGCCGAATGCGTAAAACAGAAAATCCAGATCGTGGATGTGGAGATCATAGGGGATAAAGCCGCTCTTTTTTTCATCCATCATCCAGTTTTCATAACTCCAGGCAGGATAGACGCCGAGCCGCCACAGATGTGCGGAGAGAAGCGCACCGTATTTTTTGGAATCATACAGCTTTTTGATATACTCGTATGCCGGCCAGAAGCGGAGACAGTGTGCCACCATGAATTTGACGCCGTTTGCCTTTGCGGTATTGTAAACGGTGTAAACGTCCTCTTCATTTAATGAAAGCGGCTTTTCCGTCATGACGTTGATGCCTTTTTTCAGTGCCTTTACCGCAAATTCCGCATGCAGAAAAGTGGGAAGACAGATATCGATGATATCAAACTCTTCTTTTTCGAGCATTTCGTCAAAATCCGTATAGTGGGGGATGTCCGGATAAGCTGCAAGCTGTTCCGGACGCATGTCACAGATCGCAGTCAGGATAACGTCCTCCATCGACAGCCACGCCGGGATATGCGAACCGCTGATGCCGCCGACACCGGCAAGGCCTACTTTCAGTTTCTTTTCCATTGTATATCTGCCTTTCCTGCCGGTCTTCAAAACGGCAGTCACGTTTCAAAACCGGTCATTGTACTGCTTGATGAATCAATAGTAGCATATATCTGAGACCGGTGTCAAAAGTTAT
>JAZUFC010000103.1:0-9643 GCA_045640465.1 Lachnospiraceae bacterium
AGGATCGGGGAAGGAAAGAATGCGTTCCTGAACGCGAAAACGAAGGTATGCATCGATCACCATGCAACTACTGTATACTTCGCGGACGTCAATCATATTGAGGGAGAAGCATCTTCCACCTGTGAGATCCTGACGACTCTCATGGATCCTGAGAAGATCAGTCTTCAGACTGCGATCCGTCTTTATACAGGCATCATCCATGATACGGGTGTCTTCCGGTATTCGTGCACGCATCCGTCCACACTTCGTACGGCGGCGGTCCTGATAGAAAAAGGAATCGATTTTTCCGCCATCATCAGGGATTCCATTGTAAATGAGCCTTTTGAAGAAAAGGCCGCTTTTTCACGGGTCCTGACTGAGAGCCGTTTCTACCGGGACGAGGAGTTTCTCGTCGGTTTTGCCGATCTGGAACTTCAGAGAGAATGTCATGTGAATGACAGTCAGCTGGGCGGAATCGTCGGAAGACTGAATGAAGTGGAGGGAGCGGAAACGGTCCTTTTCATCTATCAGTACGCGGACGGAACATACAAGGGATCTCTTCGATCCAAGGAGAGAGTCGACGTTTCGAAGATCGCAGCACATTTCGGCGGCGGCGGACATGAACGTGCTGCGGGCTTTTCTCTTACAGACAGAGAAGCAGCAGACCGTGCGGTAAAATGTATTCGGGAACATCTGAAAAATGAACGGAATTCTGGTCGTGAATAAACCTGCAGATTTTACCTCCTTCGATGTGGTGGCAAAGCTCAGGAAGATATTACACATGAAAAAAATAGGACACGGGGGAACGCTTGATCCGAATGCAACAGGTGTTCTCCCTGTCTTTTTGGGGGAAGCTACAAGACTATGCGATTATATGCCTGCGGATGACAAGGTGTATGAGGCAGAGATCCTGTTCGGAAAAATGACGGATACGGAGGATATCTGGGGAAATCTCCTGAAAGAGGAAACGGTTTCATTGAAACGTGAAGACGTGTTTTCCTGCATCTCATCTTTTCAGGGGCCTTATCTTCAGACTCCGCCGATGTACTCCGCGAAAAAAGTGAACGGGAAAAAACTGTACGAGCTTGCAAGAAACGGGGAGGAAGTGGAACGGAAGCCTGTCATGCTGACGATCCACGAGATCACACCCGTTTCGTTTGAGAACGGTCGTGCCTGTTTTACCGTACGCTGTTCGAAGGGAACTTATATCCGGACGCTCTGCACGGATATTGCAAAAAAGCTCGGAACCGTCGCATGCATGTCTGCGCTTCAGAGAACGCGCCACGGCTGCTTTACGCTTTCGGACGCATATTCGCTTGACGAGATCTGTGAAGCGAGCGAAAACGGCGTTATTTCTTCTCTGATCAGGCCGATCGACAGTCTGTTCACGGATCTTCCTGCAATCCGCACGGAAAACGAGGCGGAAAAGCTTCTGATGAACGGGAACGGGATCCCGTATGCACTTCTTGCGGAGAAAGAAGAGTATATCGCCGGATCTTCTGCACGTTTCCGTGTTTATGACAGCGGGAATATCTTCCGGGCTGTCTACCGGACGGATCCCGAAAACGGTCTTCTGGTTCCGGATAAAATGTTTCTTCATAACGATGAGGCATCAGTATGAACATTTACAGCTCATTTGAGTTTCTTCCGGATGATATCCGGACTGCAGTTACAATCGGAAAATTTGACGGACTTCATATTGGGCACAGAAGACTGATGGAAGCACTGGCCTTAAAAAAGAAAGAAGGTCTGAAGACCGCAGTGATCCGCTTTACGTATCCGGTCACAGATCCGGCGCAGCACGGACTTCTTCTTTCGGAAGAGGATTTTGTATCTATTCTGGAATCTTTCGGAACGGATTACTATTTCCGCATTCCGGTCTCACAGGAGCTTTTTTCTCTGTCAAAAGAAGAGTTCCTTGAAAATATACTCTGCGGGATGCTGCATACCGGATATGTGGTCTGCGGAAGCGACTTCACATTCGGAAAGAACAGAAGCGGAAACACTGCTTATCTGAAAGAACGGGAAAAAGAACTCGGGTATGTGACCGAGGTATATTACAAAGAAGAGGAGAACGGCACGGAGATCAGTTCGAGCCGTATACGCGCCTGCCTGAAAGAGGGAAAGATCGAGGAGGCGGACAGTCTTCTCGGATACCGTTATTCTGTTTCGGGACCGGTCGTACACGGAAGAAAGCTTGCCAGAACGCTCGGATTTCCCACAGCCAACGTAGAAACCGAAAAAGGCCGTTTTCTGCCTGCATACGGAGTATATGCGGCAGTTGTTCTGACAGACGGACAGAAGTACCCTGCCATGCTGAATTTCGGCGTAAAACCGACAGTGACGGAAGAAAACCTTCCTCTTTTCGAGGTGTATCTTCCGGGAGTCACTGTCGATCTGTACGGAAAAAACATCCGTATCGAACCTCTGCACTGCATAAGAAGGGAAAAAAGATTTTCTTCTCTTGAGGAACTGAAGGCACAGATCGAAAATGATCTTTGCGTGATCAGAACATACTTCGGTGAAGAAATTTCAATTGGATGTTGACAATCAGGCGTAACCTTATTAGAATAAGTTCATTGCAGAAAAGGGTCATGTCTGTTGTTTATTGAATGAGTTCTGCATATAACAAGTATTACAGCAAAGGAGTCTGCATCAATATGTTGGAAAAGATCAGAAAAATTCTTGAAGAGCAGCTGAATATCGATCCCGAGGACGTCACGGAAGACGCTTCCTTCAGAGATGATCTCGGCGTGGATTCTCTCGATATGTTTGAACTGATCATGATTCTGCAGGATGAATATGATTTTGAGATCCCGACAGAAGATCTGGAAGATCTGAATACGGTCGGTGATGTGATCACCTACCTTTCCGAAAACGGAATCGAGGCCTGAAACAGGAGCACAGACTGAGAATGCCCTGCGGCAGCAGACAGATCAGGCGGATGTCGGTTCGTGAAAAAAAGTTCTTGACATTTGAAAGAATATTTGCTATATTACTTTCTGCGCTTGTAAATCTGGTGCCGGGGTGTGGCTCAGTTTGGCTAGAGTACCTGGTTTGGGACCAGGGGGTCGCAGGTTCGAATCCTGTCACCCCGAGTGCGTAAAAATTAAGCGGGTGTAGTTCAGTGGTAGAATGTCAGCCTTCCAAGCTGAATATGTGGGTTCGATTCCCATCACCCGCTTTTGTGGTGGGTATAGCGTAGTTGGCTAACGCGCCAGATTGTGGCTCTGGAGACCGTGGGTTCGAGTCCCACTACCCACCCTGCAGGTTCCTGCGCATTGGGCTATCGCCAAGCGGTAAGGCACAGGACTTTGACTCCTGCATTCGTTGGTTCGAATCCAACTAGCCCAGTCCGGATTGTACACCGGCTGATCAGGCGAAACAGTACATGGGATACTAGCTCAGTCGGTAGAGCACTTGACTTTTAATCAAGGTGTCGGGGGTTCAAATCCCCCGTGTCTCAGTTAACGGAATATGAAAAGAAATGCTTCGGAGTAAAAGAACTTCGGGGTTCTTTTTTTATACCGGGAACTTAGAAGTTGTTATGAAAGGAGTCCATCATGGGAAAGAACAATGAAGTGAATGTGATCTGGAAAGACAGAAAACGCAGTATCTTCGGGCTTCCGATCAGCTTTACAAAGTACTCGATCCATAATGACCGCTTATATGTCACGACCGGGTTCTTTAAATCGGAAACAAACGAGATCCTTCTGTACCGGATCCTTGATATCAAATCATCCAGAACCTTTATGCAGAAGCTGAACGGTGTCGGCACCATCACGCTGTATTCCGCAGACCAGTCAGACCGCACGCTGCTTCTCAGAAACATTAAGAAACCCACGCAGGTACATGCCATGATCAGTGATCTGATCGAACAGGAAAGAGCGGAAAGAGGTCTTGTCGGACGTGAGATGTCCGGAACCGCAGGCCTTGATATGGACCACATGGACGGTTCCTGTGATACACATGATCACGGTGATCTCGGCCCGGGACCGGTACCTGTCGTACCTGGTCATCACGGCGCAGATGAATGATCTGTCTGATATCTTGCCAGTTTGAAAATGTTATGTTATAATGCGTATAGTGTGCCTGAAAGGCGATATTTACACTGAAAGGAAGTTGAAGTATCCATATTATGGATGATGGCAGTCGATTGTCGGTTTTAATCGTCATATTTTTATTTATTGCCTCTGCCTTTTTTGCGCTGACCGAGACGGCAGTTGCTTCGGTCTCGCGAACGAAGATCAAAGTTGCCTCCGATAAGGGAGACGTAAGAGCAAAGAGAGTGCTGTTTGTGCTGGATCATTTTGATGAGGCCATCACAACACTGCTGATCTGTACCAATATTGCTCATATTGCCGCGGCTTCTTTAGTTACCGTTCTGGTAACGAGAAGGCACGGCCTTTCTGCTGTCACGGCATCCACATTTCTGGTCACGATCGCCATGTTCTTCTTCGGTGAAATGCTTCCGAAGAGCATCGGCAAAAAGCAGAGTGAAAAGGCAAGTCTGTCCGTCTGCGGGATCTTAAGGATCCTGATGGTGATCTGCAAGCCGTTCTCCATGATCCTTTCCGGGATCGGAAAGCTCATGCTGAAGATCATGAAAGGTGAGGAAGAAGCCTCCGTAACAGAGGATGAGCTTTATGACATCATTGAAGACATGGCGGAGGAAGGTTCGCTGAACGAAGAGCAGGAGGATCTGATCTCCTCGGCACTTCAGTTTGCGGATGTAAATGTTTCCAGTATTCTGACTCCGCGTGTGGACGTGGTCGGTGTCGATGTCGAAGAGGCTCCCGAAAAGGTGCTTGACAGGATCCTGCATCAGAACCACAGCCGCATCGTTGTCTATCGTGACAATATCGATCACGTGATCGGCGTTCTGCAGATCCGTAAGTTTCTGAAGTCCTATATCAGCACCGGGATCATTCCGGATGCAGGCGAACTGATGGATGAAGTGTTCTATGCACACCAGAGCATGGCGATCGATGAACTTCTGGATGAGATGTCACAGAAGAAGCTGAATATGGCTGTTGTGCTGGATGCCTTCGGCGGGACGCTCGGCGTTGTGACCGTTGAAGATATTCTGGAGGAGATCGTCGGCGAGATCTGGGATGAGGATGACGAGATCCGTGAACCCATTGCCGAGCTTTCCGAAGATACCTTTATCGTCAGCGGAGACGAGACCGTATCGGATACGCTTGAATTTCTGGACTTTGACAACGTCGGCCCCGAAGATGAGGAACGCTTTACGAATCTTCTGATGGCTGACTGGTTTCTGGAGCAGTTTACCGTCATTCCGGAAAAAGAAGACAGCTTTGCATACGGAAATCTCCGGCTTTCCATTGCGGAAATGGATCATAACCGGATCCTGAAGATCCTGGTGAAAGTCCTTCCGGAAGAAAAGGAGGCTGAAGAATGACAACAGCAGTTGTAATCATCGCCATCGTTTTATGCGTGCTTCTGTCAGCACTTTTTTCGGGCTCCGAAATGGCTCTTTCCTCCTGTAATCAGGTGCGCCTGGAGAACGAAGCGGATGAAGGCAGAAAGTCTGCAAAAAGGGCCTTAAAACTTGCGACAGACTATGATGACACACTGAGTGCGATCCTGGTGGGCAATAATCTGGTCAATACCGCCGCATCGTCACTCACAACGGTACTCATCATTCTTCTGACAGGAAGCGACAGTCTCAACTGGCTCGGAACTCTTATCGTCACGGTTGCCGTGATCATATTCGGCGAGACCATTCCGAAGATCATCTGCAAAAAGTATGCAAACCGTTTTGCGGAGGGATTTTCCGGCATCATTCAGCTGATCGTGTATCTGTTCTGGCCGCTTGATTTTGTGATCGTCGGCATTATCAGCCTCATTACAAAGCCCATTCATGACGACAGCGAAAAAGCGGATGAAGAAGAGAGCGTGGAGGAGCTTCAGTCCATTATCGAGACAGCGGAAGATGAAGGCATTCTGGATTCCGACCGGTCTGAGATCGTTTCCGCAGCCATTGACTTTTCCGATATCAACGCATCCGATGTCATGACGGCCCGTGTGGATATGGAGGCGATCGATATCGAGGATGATCCGGAAGAGATCTTCTGCACGATCCTGAAGAGCAGTCACAGCCGTCTTCCCGTTTATGAGGGAAGCATCGATCATATCATCGGCATACTGCATCTCAATCATTATCTGAAGGCAAGAGCGGAATCCTCCGATGCGGATATCAGAAGTCTTCTTCTGAAACCCTGCTATGTTTACAAGACCATGAAGCTTCCGAAAGTTCTGGATAATCTGAAAGATGCCAGACAGCATCTTGCGATCGTTACGGATGAATACAGCGGAACGCTCGGCGTGATCTCCATGGAAGACGTTCTGGAACAGATCGTCGGTGATATCTGGGACGAGACCGATACGGTCGAAGAAGAGGTCGTACGCCTTTCGGAAGGCAGAGCCGTTATTGACGGTGACATGAACATGTCCGATTTTCTGGAGCTTGCCGGACTGAATGAAGAGGATTTTGACTACGAAAGCGAAACGGCAGGCGGTTTTGCCATCGAGTATCTCGGAGATTTTCCTGAAGAGAATGAGACTTTTGTCTATAAAGACATCCGGTTCACTGTCATGGAAATGGGCGAAAGAAGAGTGGAAAAGCTTCTGGTGGAACGCATCGAAAAGCAGGAAGAGGACTGATTCCCTCATTGCAGACATTCAAATAAAAATACGCGTATTCGCTGAATACGGGTTACTTAAAAAACGGAACAGGATGGACCCTGTTCCGTTTTTCTTTTTCTGTATAAAGGTTGAATGTCAGCCGACTGTGGTCAGATCCCATTCCTCATGAATCTTCGGTACATCACTGATCAGACGTCTGGTATATGCAGCCTTTGGATTCAGGATGACATCGTCCGCATTGCCGTATTCCACGAATTTTCCGTGTTCCATGATATAGATGGTATCGGATACATAATATGCAAGTCCGATATCATGTGTGATGAAAACGATCGTCATATTGATCTCATCACGAAGCTTTAAGAGCATGTCCAGAATCGTCGCTCTGGAGCAGGCGTCGATCATGGAGGTGGGTTCGTCGGCCATCAGGATCTTCGGTTTCAGAAGGAAGATGCGCGCGGTCATAAGACGCTGCATCTGACCGCCGGAAAGCTCGAAGGGATACTTGTTTGTAAGCTCTGCAAACTTCAGGTTGACAAAGGAACATGCCTCGGTCATCATATCGAACTTTTCCTCTTTGGAAAGATTCTTTCCGCCGCGCATATTGATGCAGTCCAAAAGCACGTCATCGATCTTATGGAACATATTGTAGGTCGCAAAAGGATCCTGGAAGATCGCCTGGATGTTTTTCCAGTAGGCGGTCTTTTTTTTGCGGCTGGAGATATCACGGGGCTTTCCGAGGTAATTGATCTCTCCTTCGGTCACGCCGATCAGTCCGAGGATCATTTTGGTCAGCGTTGTCTTTCCGGAACCGGATTCACCGACGATTGAAATGATCTCGCCTTCATGGAAATCAAAATCCACATGATCCACTGCGGTCACAGTTGTTTTTCCGAGGCCGAATACTTTGGTCACGCCGCGGCCGGAGAGGCAGTCAGGGCGTTCGGACGGATCCTGACGCACAATGGCTTCTTTCTGCTCACTCATTTGCATATACCTCCTTCAGTTCTTCGACAGGCTTGATGCACCTGTACTGACGTCCGCCGGGAAGATCGATCATTCTGGGCGCTGCGAAGCGGCATTCATCCGTAGCATAAGGACATCTGTCGGCAAAACGGCATGCCTTCGGCGGATTCTTTAAATTCGGCGGTGTGCCGGGGATCGCGGTCAGTTTGACGTCACGGGTACCTGCTTCGGGAACGATGATGGAACCCATCAGACCGTGTGTATACGGATGATAGGAATCGAATACCATTTCTTTTGCAGTTCCTTTTTCGACGATCTGGCCTGCATACATGACCATGATATCATCGGTGACATTATAAAGAAGCGGGAGCTCATGCGTAATAAAGATCATGGATTTGATAAATCCCTGTTCCATCAGATCACGCATCATCTTGATGACCATTTTCTGAGAGGTAACATCAAGAGCGGAAGAGGGTTCGTCGGCAATCAGTACCTTCGGAGAAAGGATCGTTGAGATTGCGATAACAGTACGCTGCTTCATACCGCCCGAAAGCTCTACGGCATGCTTCTGAAGAACCATTTCAGGAAGGCCGAGGACCTCAAAACGCTCACGCGCCATGTCATAAATATCTTTTTTGCTGGCCTTGGGATCGTGTGCATGAATCACATCTTCAATGAAACGGATGATCTTCTGCGTCGGATTCAGGGCATTCATGGCAGCCTGCGGGATATAGGCGATCTCAGAACCCAGAATGGATTTTCTGACATCGTCCGGATCCATACCGGAAATGTTCTTACCATCGATAATGATATCGCCGCTCATATAATGAAGCGGTGCAAAATAGTAACCCATCAGAGAAAGTGCGAGTGTGGATTTACCGCAGCCGGATTCGCCTGCGATACCCAGTGACTTGCCTTCTTCGATCTTTAAGGAGACACCGTCAACTGCATAAACGTCTTCCTTGAAACGGGTAATATACTTGGTTTTGAGGTCGTTGACCTCAAGCATGATTTTTCCCATCAGAAGCCTCCTTAATCTCTTAACTGCGGATTGAATACCTGATCAAGACCGGTATTCATCAGGTTCAGGGAGAATGAAACCAGTGCAATGGAAAGGATGATCGGGAAGATCGCCCACCACTGACCGGAAACGATACACTGGGACTGCATTGCCCAGTGCATCATCAGACCCAGCGTTGCCACCTTTGTGGTTGAGGGCCCGAGGCCTAACATGGAAAGCTGTGCCTCTGCCAGGATCGCGGAAGAGATCTGAAGGATCAGCGCCATGACAACATAGGACAGGATGTAGGGAAGAATATCTTCAAGGATGATCCTGAACAGGCTGTGGCCGGAAAGCTTGGACATGTTCACGTGATCACGGTTTCTCAGAGAAATGACCTGTGAACGGACGGAACGTGTGGTCCAGGTCCAGGAAGTGCAGCCGATGATGATACCGACCATGGTAACGCCTCTTGCCGTCTGGCTCATCGAATAGGAGATCAGAATGATCATGACAAATGAGGGAATGACGGTAAACAGGTTCGTGATAAACGTAATGATATTGTCCGCAATACCGCCCAGATAACCGGAAAGAAGACCGAGGAGCAGTCCGATCGCGGTTGCGATGACACCTGCAAGAAGACCCATCTTAAGAGAGGTGCCGATCGCGGAGGCAAGCTCGATCAGCTCGTCGCGTCCGAAAGGATCGGTGCCGAGAATGAAGGTCTTGCGGCTGGTGATATCTTTTACGCTGGTGAAAGCATTGAGCGGAACGGTCTTGTCTTCGACCAGCTCGCCGTCTTCTTCAATGGCAAGGATCAGGTCGGAGGATTTTAATGCATTTTCAACCTTGGCAGTCGTTTTTCTTAAGTACTGCTTCATGGAGTTTGTCAGACCTTTGGCTTTTTTCGTGGGATCGAAATGCTCGACCCAGTATTCGAAAAAGGCTTCGGTGTCTTCAAGAGCCGGGATCTCGGCTTCGTCAACATCCGCAAACTTGGTCAGATATTTCATCATCTGGGTATAGTCTTCA